>JAHEXS010000049.1 GCA_023252015.1 Candidatus Nitrosotenuis sp.
TTCTTTTGTGATAAAAAATAAAAGGTGAGATAGAACGTTTATTGTACATCTGCTAGGGCTTCAACAGAACGGTTCTTTTTGGAAAATGTCGAGATGTAGTGTAGGTCGTACTCCGCGCTGTTTCCGCTGAGCTTGCCGTCTACTCGGTACAGGCTTCCGTTTTTCACATCGCGGATTTTGGTACCAATAAGTGAAACATCGTATGTGTTATTTCCACCTTTGACTTGTCCTGTTGTGCTGAATGTTGCTTTGCCGTCAGTAATGTCGATTTTCCAAGTCTCTGGGATTATCTTGTATGTGCCTCTTGAGCCTTTTTCAAGTATGAATATCTGGCCTTTCTTGACCTGATAATTCGCAGATGTAGAATTTGTACCGGTTGAGTTTGTGCTGGTTGAATTTGTATTAGATGTACTTGCTAAATCAATTCTGTAGTGAGACCTGTGCAGATTGCCGTCATTGTCAACTGCGGCCCCAACGCCTACTCCAGTAGCTACTGATGCTTGGCGAATTGATTTTGGAACTAGTCTTGCCTTTTCATCGTGATCCGAGTCTCTTGACTTTTGATCAGAGTTTCTGAATTTTTGATCAGAGTTTGATTTTCGTTCTGAATCTCTTGATTTCTCTGATTTGTCTGCTAGTGCATGAGGAATTGTAACTATTGCTGCTACCAGCATCAAGGCAAACAATCCCGCATACATTTGTTTTTTGCGTTGCATTTTCTTTCTTGTTAGAATAGTCTGCTTTGTGGCATTTAACCCTCAGGCAGAAATTATACGTAAAATTTGGTAGCAATCTTAATCTAGCTAGTTTTACTCCCATACGATTCACCGCAAGCACTTTGTAGGGGATGTAATTCCACAAAATAATGCCTGAACTTGACACTCTATTGGGACAAATTCAAAAGGCAATACTGCAAACCGTTCTTACACAAAAAATCGCAGTTGCGTTTTCAGGCGGAGTAGACAGCACACTTGTTGCAAAGGTCTGCTCCAATTTAGGATATGATGTGACGTTACTGACAATTGGTTTTGCGGAATCGCACGACATTTTGTTTTCTAAAGATGTAAACGAGTTTCTAAAACTGCCGCACCGCATTTTGGAAATTGATCCGGATGAGTTTGACAAAATATCAAAGAAGATCCGTTCTACAATAAACACTGACAATTTATCATGGAATGAAAACTGTATTGCGTTTTACCATGTTGCAAAATTGGCACATTCCATTGGTTTGGATACTGTAGTTACTGCAAACGGAATCGATGAATTATTTTGCGGATACAACGGATACCGAGACGCAATCAAAGAGGGAGAAGCCAAAGTTACAGAACTGATGAACTCAAAGCTTGAAAACGAGCTGAACATGATGAGGGCAGTAAATCTTATCTCTTCTGAATTTTCAGTGACAGTACTCCAGCCTCTTTTGTCAAATGACTTCATACACTATGCGAAATCCGTGCCTATTTCTGAAAAAATATCAGGCCCAGACGACCTGCAGCGAAAGCACATCATTAGAAGATTAGCATCGCGTATAGGCGTGCCGGAAATTTCTGCAAACAAGAGAAAAAAGGCATTACAATACGGCTCTATGATTCACAAGACCCTGATCAAGTCTAGATGAATTTTCTGCAGGCTTTCTGGACCAAGTTGTTCACGTTTGCAATTATTTCTGGCGATGCGCCAAGGTGACTCTCAGGGGAGAATATTTTTTCAATTTCCTTTTCCGATAGCTTTGATGAAATAGCGGCATCATTCTTCACAGCATCGATATAGTTCATTTTCTTGTCGTATGCAGAAAACGCCACGCGCTGAACGTCCCTGTATGCGACAAATCTTGGAACCCCTTTTTTGATCAATGCCTCAAGCACAAACTCTGCAAAAATTTGCCCGTTTGTCACCTGCAGGTTGCTTGTAATTTTTTCTACATTGATTTTTAGATTGTCAATTATTTTTATCATGGTCTCTAGCATCTCATCAAGCAGAATGGAACACATTGGGATGGTGAACCGCTCGTTTGCAGAATTGGATAGATCACGCTCGTGCCATAATGGAATGTTTTCAAACGCAGTGCTCATCTGGCTGCGCAATAGTTTTGACAACGACGATATGCGCTCGCTCTTGATTGGGTTTCTCTTTACGGGAACTGCACTGCTTCCCATTTGTCCTTCCTTGAAATGCTCGGCTACCTCTCCGATTTCGGTTCTTTGAAGATTTCTTATTTCAATTGCAATTTTTTCAAGCGTGCTTCCAAGTAACGCAAGCTGGAAAATATATTCCGCATATCGCTCCCTTGGAATCACCTGCGTTGCTACATCTGCCGGGTACAGCCCTAGTCTTTTTGCGACTCTTTTTTGAATTTCTACTGCCTTTGCACCCATGAGCGAGCCTGTGCCTACCACGCCAAGTGTCTTGCAGATGAGGATTCTTTTTCTGACCTCCTCGAATCTTTCTATGTGTACTGCCATCTCCGCTGCCCAGTTTGCAAATTTCAGTCCAAATGAAATGATGCTTGCATGCTGTCCGTGCGTTCTGCCGACTGCCGGAACGTCGCTGTACTGTGTGGCTTTTTTTGCTAAAATGAGCGCAAGGCGGGACACCTTTGGCTCTATTATTGATAAAACGTCTTTAATCTGAAGTGAATTACTGGTGTCAACCAAGTCATTGCTGGTCAGGCCATAGTGCACCCATGGTCTTGCAGAAACCTGACATCTTTCGCTTAGTGCCTCAACTAGTGCTGCCGTGTCGTGGTCTGATTTTGCTTCCAGTTGTTTTATTCTCTTTGCAGTTATTTTTCCAGAATTTGCAGTCTGGAAAATGTTTTTTCCAGAAGATTTTGGGATCATGCCTATTTCACTTTGCGCAACTGCAGCAGCTCCCTCTATCTGTAATTGATAGTCAATCTTTTTTTGGTCGTCAAAGACTGCCAGCATTTCCTTTGTTCCGTACCTGCCGCTGTCTATTGGTAATATTGGCACAATTTTATCCAAAACCACATTCAAAATAAAGGTACTGAGATCCCAATAAACACTAAATTTGGCTTGATTCCCAAACCATCCCATGGAAGACCTGTACGAAGAGTCGGCAAACAACTTTTTAGAATTATCCAGCCACCAGAGGCTGCAAATTATCTTTAGGCTGCTCGAGAGAAAATCAAAGATAGGAATGATGGCAAAAGAGCTTGGCTCTACAAACCAGGAGGTTCATCGAAATTTCACTCGATTAGAGGATGGTGGATTCATCACAAAAGACAAGGACGGATACTATTCCCTTACCACATATGGTAAAACCATCTGCTCACAGGTGCCGTCTATAGTTTTCCTGTCCCAGAATAGAAAGTATTTTGAGGATCATGATTTCGGTGACATTCCTGCAAAATTCATAATGCGAATTGGCCAGCTTTCTGGAGGAGAACACCTCAAGGGAATCTCTTACACACTGGAAGTCAATTTACAAAAATGCAAACCAGTACATCTACGAGACGGTATCTGAGATTCCGCTTGACAAAATTGAACCACTAGTAAAGCGCGTCAAAAAGGGAATCAAGTATCATTATGTCTTATCGGAATCCGCAGTAATACCAAAGGGAAGAAAAAGCCTGCTAAAGGAGCTAGAGTTTGACGGATTGATAGAAGAAGGATTAGTTGAGAGAAAGATGAAAAAAACAGTCCAGGTGGTGGTAGTCCTAAATGAAAAAGAAGCGTCGGTGGCATTTCCAAACATTGACGGCGAGTCAGACATCACAGAATTGTTCTACTCTAATGATCCTATGTTTCATGAGTGGTGCCTTGACTATTTTAGATACTGTTGGTACGGCTCTGATGTTTTTCGAGAATCAAAAATCAAAGAATAATCTCTTATTGATGCGAGCAAGAAAATCCGAACCCTTAGGGATGAAAGCGAGCTGTAAACAAAAGGTAGGTACTGGTTCAACCAGAATGGTTTTAGACAAAAACACGCCCTAAAACAATCATTGCAAAAAACCTACAAATTCAGATTGTATCCAAATTCAGAGCAGTCAAAAAAACTGCATGATACTCTGAATGCATGCAGGTGGGTATACAACCAGATGGTTGAGAAAACAAACAAAGAAGGATTCCAGACAAGAAATGATCTGAACTATTTTCTAACAGAACTAAAGGAATCAGAAAAATGGTTGTATTTGCATCATTCCAAGATGTTGCAGATGGTATCGACCCAGATTGATGGCGCACAAAAGGCACTAATACAGCTGCGAAAAAACGGCCACAAAACAGGGAATTTGAAATTTGCCAGATTCTCAGAATACAACACGTTTGTGTACAACCAGTCTGGATTTGAAATCAAGGACGGCTTTTTGCATCTGTCAAAAATAGGAAAAACCAGAATTACACTTCACAGACAGATTCCAGAAAATTCAGAAATAAAGCAAATCACCATATCGAAATCAAAATCAGGAAAATGGCATGCCTGCGTATCATGTATGATTGATGCCATACTGCCAAAAATCGATTTTGCAAAATCAGTCGGAATCGATGTTGGAATCACAAACTTTGCATATGATTCAGACGGATTTGTAACGCCAAACCCACTAAACCTGCAGAAGATGCTCAAACCTCTGGCAAGAATCCAAAGGAAAATATCAAGAAGACAGAACGGCTCAAACAATAGAAAAAAGGCAGTGAGATTCTACCAGATAGTACACGAGAGAATCCGAAACAAAAGGCGTGACTTTCTGCACAAGCTGTCAACCCAGTATGCCAGCAAGTATGATGCTGTGTTTGTGGAAAAACTGCAAAGGATGAACATGGTAAAAAATCACAGAGTGGCACAAAAAATTCTGGATTCAGGATGGGGTATCTTCACAAATATGCTGGATTACAAATGCAAGATGATGGTTGAAGTGTCAGCAAGAAACACAACCATAAATTGTTCAAGGTGCTGCAGTATGGTGCCAAAATCTCTGGCAGTCAGAACTCACAGATGCGACAAGTGTGGATTGGTTTTAGACAGGGACCACAATGCCGCAATCAATATTTTGAAAAAAGGATTAGGCATTTTTGGACCGTTGTCTCTGTCATTACCGCAGGAATTGCGGGAAGTCAAGCCTGTAGAGATCTCAACGAGGTCAAGGAAGCAGGAAGCCGCGTGCTTTAGCGAGTGGTAGTTCACGATTTAAATTGTCTTTGCAGTCGCCATACCGGTAATGTCGTCAATTACCCCAAAAAAAGTTGGAAACATGGAGTACCGAATTGATGCTGACTCCAGCAGAGGGATGAAGGTCCCAGTTACAATCTATGCCGATGAATCTCTGATGCAAAAAATGATGACAGACAGAACCATTTTACAGGCAATCAACGTCTCCACCATACCTGGAATTCAGGGGCACGCGATTGTTCTTCCAGACGGGCACGAAGGCTATGGATTTCCAGTCGGGGGTGTTGCGGCAATGGATGCAGAAGAAGGCATGATTTCTCCTGGAGGAGTGGGATACGACATCAATTGCGGAGTCAGACTGCTCCGAACTAATCTCACAGAAAAGGACGTGAGGCCAAAGCTAAAGGAAATTGTAACTGATCTTTTTAATTCGATTCCATCCGGTGTGGGCTCTCAGGGTGCTATAAAACTAAACTATTCTGAATTAGACGAGGTCCTGGTACGGGGGGTGAACTGGGCAATCGAGCACGGTTATGGAACCACCGACGACGCAGACGTCTGCGAGGAAAACGGGCAAATCAAAAACGCAGATCCTAACAAGGTTTCAAACACTGCGCGCAAAAGGGGAGCACCCCAGCTTGGAAGCCTTGGTTCAGGAAATCATTTTTTAGAAGTTCAAAAAGTTGAAAAAGTTTACGATGAAGAGGCGGCAAAGAGAATGGGAATCCAGGAAGGCAGCGTAACCGTTCTGATTCACTGCGGCTCTAGGGGATTTGGACACCAAATATGCAGCGACTATCTTAGAGTGTCAGAACAAGCATTACAAAAATACGACATCCATCTGCCAGACAGGGAACTTGCATGCGTTCCAAATTCATCCGAGGAGGGAGAGTCATACCGAAAGGCAATGTTTGCAGCTTTGAATTTTGCATGGAGCAACCGCCAGATGATCACCCACTGGACAAGAAAGTCATTTGAGCGAGTATTCAAAAAATCAGAATCTGATCTTGACATGAAACTAGTATATGATGTTGCACACAACATAGCAAAGGTTGAAAAACACAAAATCGACGGAAAGGAAAAATCCGTTGTAGTGCACAGAAAGGGCGCAACAAGGGCGTTTCCAGCAAACAGACAAGAAATCCCGCTAAAGTACAGAGACCTAGGACAGCCGGTTTTAATTCCGGGCTCCATGGGAACCGGGAGCTGGATTCTACTTGGGCAGCCAAATTCCATGAACCTAAGCTTTGGCTCGACTGCGCACGGCGCAGGCAGAATGATGTCTCGCTCAAAGGCAAGGCGCGACTTTACCGAAGACCAGGTCAAAAAATCACTCAGTGATAAAGGAATTTTTATCAAGTCCTTAACAAGGGATGGCGTGGTAGAGGAAACTCCCGAGGCATACAAAGATGTGGACGCAGTGGTAAATGTTTCGCACGAGCTTGGAATTGCAACAAAGGTAGCAAAGCTTGTTCCTATTGGCGTGATAAAGGGATGAGCGAAGAAGACCGCGAACTTGAAATGCTAAAGGCAAAGCGCCTAGCGGAAATGCAAAAAAACATTTCGACTCTGACACAAAAGCCGCAAAGCACAGAGCCAAAAAAAACTCAACAATCATACCGGGACACACTGGTTCAGCGCCTTGGGTATCGCGGAATGGAAGTACTCCAAAATGCAGAATACCAATTTCCAAATGAAACAAAAATGGTAGTTGACAAGCTTGGCGAGTTGTTGCAGTCAGGTGAAATAAACGAGGAAATCGACGGCGGAAAACTACTGGCACTGCTCAGATCAGTTGGGATTAACGTAAGGATGGCAACTAAAATAAACGTAGAGCAGGACGGAAAATTTGTCTCACTGTCCGACAAGCTAACGAGCAAACCAGATGATGAATCCCATGATTAATCAAGTGTATGAAATAAGCTCAACCAATTATCTGGATGACAAGCTGATAATCAACAACGCATTGTCTGATCTGGCAGCCCAGTGTGGACTGCCAAACGAATTTGATTTTGGACAACCCACATCAAGATTTGGCTGGACGTTCTTTAAGGTCTGGATAAAGCCGAGCTTTCATGTACAGATAGAGCAAAAGCTTGGCGACATGATAAAAAAATCCAAAGGAAGCAAGCAGGAAGAAAAATTTACAAATTTTCTATCCGACTATTTTCAATCAAAGGGCTGTAAAGTAAAAGTGAAAATGACTGAGGTCTAGACTCTTCTTCCTCTCTTTCCACCCTTCTTTCGTGTGGTGTCGTGAGGAATTGGTGTTACGTCGTCGATTCTACCGATTCTGAATCCTCCTCTTGCAAGAGCTCTAATTGCTGCCTGTGCGCCTGGTCCTGGTACTCTAGAACCTACGCCTCCAACGGCTCTAACTCGGATGTGGAGTGCAGTAAAACCCTTTATTTTTGCTGCCTCTACTACGGCATTTGATGATTTCATTGCCGCAAATGGCGATGACTCGTATCTGTCTGCACTAACATGTCGTCCACCAGAGCTAATCGCAATGGTTTCTCCGCCTGTCAGATCTGTCATGTGTACTATGGTATTGTTGTAGCTGCTGTAGATGTGAGCAATACCCCACTTTTCGACGGCTGTTTCTGACATTGTTTATCAAAACATTGGAGGGTTTAAAATACATTATTCGCGGTTTGATTCCAAAAACACTCTAGAATCATACTCATGATTGCGTTTTTGCCTCGCTTTAGCAGATGTGCCATACCAATTTTATCGAGTTTTGACTTTTCTGGGCTCATGTTATGGCAGATTTTTCTTACATGTG
>JAHEXS010000158.1 GCA_023252015.1 Candidatus Nitrosotenuis sp.
ACCATCAAATAGTAAGATTCTCTGATTCATGGCATCAAGCAAGGTTTGTTTCATTGTGTGTGGTATGGCTATTTTCTTTTTAATTCTTTTAATTTTGCAAGTGTTTCTGATGCCGATTTAAAGTCATTTGGCGATGTAATCAGAACATCTTTGGTGGACTTGTGGATCTCTGAGACAAAGTCGACAAATCTGTCCTGATATTTTGTGTAATCAATTCCAAGCATTGCAAACGACTTGGCGTTCTTTTCAGATGGGACCATGATTACTGGAATTATCTTGAACCCCTGTGGCTTTAGCTTGTCCACTATTCGGAAAACCTGCTCAGGTGACTGGATTACCTGGGTTACAAACCCAGTCGGGGCAACATCCATCTTTTTTTGAATTTTATCAAAATCGGGGTATGCTGGAATTGAGAGATAAAAGTCAAGGTTTTTCCCAAATCCCAATTCTTTAAAATATTTTACAACCTCACTTGGGGCAAGCTTGGAGTCCTTTGGTCCTTCTGGGGGCTCGTCTCCCTTTAGTATTAGCAGGCCGTCCAGTCCTAACAACACTGCATCATATATGGACTGGGTAAGTGAAATCAGGTTTCTATCCCGGACTCTGAGACTTGCAGTAATGTTGATTTTTAGTCCGTCATTTCGAATTAGTGCACCTGTGGTAATTGGAGAAATCCTTGGAATACCAAGCACCGAATCAGTAAGGTGAACCCCGTTGCAGTATTTGCTTATTCCGAAGATTCTTTTTTTGATTTTGTTTAGTGAATTCTGGACCTCTTTGTGGGACAAAACTTTTTCCTGGATTACTCTTGGAGGATTAATCTCGTAGCGTATCAATACGTGATTTCTCTATTTTACTTGATTATAATCTTTGAATGATTAGCATTTTTTAGTTTGTATGTGTGATCTAATTATTTGGGATGGCTTTTACATGGTTGGTTTTGCTTATAAATACCCACGACAATTAACAATAATTAACAGATTTTATTAACTATAGTGGGCATTGATATTTATGGCATCTGTAATTAAAAGAAGAAATTTTTATTATCTCAAGCACGATGCAGGAAAAATCCAACGTGAAATATATCTTGGAAAAGAAATCCCAAAAAACATAGTTCAAATCAAACAAGAACTTTTCTTGCAAATTCAAAGAGAATTATGGACGGCTCCGCTGGACAAAATCAAAAAAGGATATTCGAGATATTCCAAGAAAATACCTAAATCCATAGTTGAACAGAACCTAGTGGAATTTTCCTATTATTTTACACATGATACACAAAAAATTGAAGGCTCATCACTTACGTCACAGGAAACATACAATCTTCTAAGATTTCATATCACCCCTGGAAAAAAACCCGAATCCGACATGATTGAGGCACAAAAACACCATGACCTATTCTTGCAAGTGATGAAATCCGACGCAAATCTCTCCCTTAGGAATGTCTTGCTGTGGCACAGGGCATTATTTGAAAAAACAAAGCCTGAATTTGCTGGAAAAATTCGTAATTTTCCAATATGGGTCGCAAACAGCAAATCCGTATTTCCGCAAGCAAAATCTGTACTTGCATTTTTGAAGGATTTTTTCAAATGGTATGATAAATCAAATATTCACCCTGTAGAACTTGCAGGTTTGGCACACTTTCGGTTTGTAAACATTCATCCCTTTGGTGATGGCAACGGGAGAATTTCCAGATTGATAATGAACAAGATTCTGTATCAAAACGGTTATCCGTTACTTAACATAAAATTCTCTGAACGTAAATTTTATTTTAAAGCATTAGAAAAAGGGAATTTGAAAGCCGAAGAGATGTACTTTTTGAGATGGTTTATGAAGAAATACATTGTAGAAACCAAACAGTATCCATGATTGATAGATTCGATTTCGGTATATCGAACATTGAGTGGCATACAATTATGCCTGATCTTTTAAGCCTATTTTTTCTGGACTCACAAAATATGGGTTTTTTCAAAACTAGTTTGGTCCATATCAAAGCGATAAATCAATAATGAACTAGACTGGTATGATATCACATGAGTCTTGATACGATTCGAAGACTACTGGCAACTGACATTTCGCCAAACATTGAGGATAACACCACAAAGCATTCTGCAGTCCTGATTGTCATATACGGGCAAGAATGCCATATCATCATGACTGAAAAACCAAAAACAATGGAACTACATGCCGGGGAGATATCCTTTCCTGGCGGAAAAATATCGCCTGCCGACTCTGACCTGCTTGACACTGCCATAAGAGAAACAAGGGAGGAAATCTCTTTGTACATATCACGACGGGATGTGATTGGCCAGCTAAAGCCTGTTACTACGTTAAATTCCGGATTTACAATTTTACCGTTTGTCGCAATTCTTGATCACATACCTGACCTGCAGCCAAATAAGGAGGTGGAAGAAATACTGCACATTCCTGCAATTCCGTTCCTAAAGACCATGTCGCCTGACACCGATCCGCACCACAACTTTATTTCGGAAATGTGCACATTCTTGTATAATTCAAAGCTGGTCTGGGGGGCATCTGCCAGAATACTAAAACAATTGGCAGATATTTTTGCGCAAAACAAACTGATTTAGTAATTCACGATAAGACAACTGAGATTCATTTAAAAAGAGGGTAAAGTGCCTCAATTTTTATGGCGGCAAGAAAACATTCCGGACGAAAAATACGACTGCTCAAAAAGACAAGGCAAAACTCTGCAGTT
>JAHEXS010000159.1 GCA_023252015.1 Candidatus Nitrosotenuis sp.
CAAACAATTCAACCATTACAAAGAAGAAGCAGAAAAACAATTTCCAGATTTTGCAAAACGTTTTACAACCGATCTTTTAAGCGAAATCAAAAACGATTCCTCACCTGCCTTGACCCAACAGAAATTTGCAGAAGAAATTGGCTCATCGGAAATTACACTAGAACAATCACAAATAGGACCTATCAAGTCAAAATTAGAAACTTTTGATGTTTTGCATGACAGGGTTTTGCGAATCCTAAACTCAAATTTTGTCAAAATGACATTGCCTGTTTTTAATGCCCTCTTTGATGCCGCCTCAAAACATTATGGTTATGATGATCCTAAATTGCGCGAAAACATCATTGATGGTCATATAATAGCAATCGATCTTAGCGAGCCAATGGATAGAATTGTTGACAAAGACGAAGACTTGGATTATCTTGATGATTACAAGCTAATGAATCCATACATCCTAAATCTTGCACGAAAAAAAATATCAAAAGGCGGAGAGGAAGTACTTTGTGAATTTGAACGTGGTTTTAAGGACGCAAGAATAGGACAATACCTTGACGTCAAGCTCAAGTCAAGACCAAATAAAATCACAGAAGAAGAAATGAATGAGTGCTACAAAAAATATCGCGCAGTTATGGGAACTGCAGGACGAAATATGGCACTTGGGAAAAATCCGCTTGGTGAGATATTTTATCTCGGAATGGCAAGGGCAGCAGAATGCGTAGGATGTGGAAATGAAATAGAAGATTCTATCAAAAATAAATTTATCAAAATTCCATCATGGCCCTTATACTATTCGTTACTTGCAGGTGATGTAAAGAGTGGCTTTGATTTTACGATACAAAAAAGTGAACTTTACCTCAATGACGCAAGGCTTGCACTAGAATTGCTGCCTGAAAATTTCTCACATAAAAGCTTTTTAGAATTTTTGTTTCTTACAGTTGAGCACTATAACCAGTTTTGGTATAATCGGCTTCAAAAAGAAAATCTGTGGAAAGAGTTCTCAGCAAATCTTCCAAGTGTTTCAAAATGATGTGGTCAGAAAAATATCGTCCTCAATCTTTAATGGATATGGTTGGCAATGAAGAAGCACGAACATCATTTGTTGAATGGTTTGGAAAATGGAAAAAGGGCACAAAGCCACTTTTGCTAGTTGGCCCGCCAGGAATAGGCAAAACAACGCTTGCAAATCTTGCCGCAAAACAGTTTGACTATGACATGATCAGCCTCAATGCAAGCGATGTTAGAAACAAGCAGCAAATACAGGAAATTCTAAGTCCTGTTCTTGGAAACACAAGCTTGCTTGGAAGTCCGATGATATTTGTTGATGAAGTAGATGGTGTCCATGGAAGAGCAGACTTTGGTGGAGTTGAAGCACTGCTTGATATTCTAAAAGAGCCAACAGTTCCAATAATTCTTGCAGCAAACTCTGAATCATCAGACAAAATGAAAAGCATCAAAAAAACAACAAAACCAATCTACCTAAGACCACTTCCACCTAGACTCATGCAACTATATCTTCAAAAGATTTTGCAAAAAGAAAACGCAAAGCTAAGTCCTGGCTTGCTAGTCAAACTTGTAATGGAGTCAAGAGGTGACATACGTTCAATGATAAACTCAGCTCAAGCACTTGTAACAGGTTTTGAGCCTCCAACCGAAAAGTCATTTGAGATTTTAGATATTGAAGAAGGAATAAACTCATTTTTCAAGGCAAACTCTTTGGATGAAGCTCGTCTAATACTTTATTCACTAAGAATTGATCCAAGAGAAAAAATTGCCGCGTTTTACTCTAGTATTATCTCAAGCGGTATTTCGCAAGATCAAATGCAACAAATGCTTCAAGTCATATCAGAAGCTGATCTTTTGTATGGTAAAATAATTAGAACGCAGGAATGGAGGCTCTTGAGATATCTTGATGCAATACTTGTTGGACTATACAAAAAGGACCTACAAGTACGATACTCACGATTTAATCTTTCTTGGCCTCTTTTGAATAGATTACGATGGGATGGAAAAAGCATCAAGGCCCTTGCATTAAACATGACAAAAATTTTGCATGTTTCGATGAGTACTTTTGCAACCTTTTATTTTCCATTCATTTTATTTTTGATGCAAAACAAAAAACTGGATCTGAACCTAGATGAGAGCTATAAAGAATTGCTAGAAAAGGAGATAAAGTTGCTAAAATGAGCTGGCGCAAAATTACAATGAAGTTTTCAGGAATGTGCATTGTTTGCAATCAAAAGATAGAGGCAAACGAGATTGGTCTGTGGTCAAAAGGACAGGGAGTCAAGCACGAAAAATGTGACAAGGTAAATGAGCTAATGTGCATAGTTTGTGGTAATTCTGCTGGCTGCCTGCAATGCGAGTTTCAAGAAGAATGTAATCGTTCAGTTGTTTCACAGCTTTGCATGTGTAAAAGATGTAGTGAGTCAAGTGATCCTTTTGGGGCTTATCAGCAATCAGTAAAAAAGAAATTTCATTTGCTAAATCTTAAAATTTAATCCATTAGGTAAATGTAATATCAAACAAAGCAGAAAAAGAGAAAAAGGTAGATGCGATAAAAATTCGAGAATAAAATCTAATTAAATTAATATATGTAGCACGACGTTTCAGATCGCTGGGCATGCATTCTGATAAAATTAAAGAGTTTTTAAAAAAAAATAAAACTGCTGCCCAAGGAG
>JAHEXS010000050.1 GCA_023252015.1 Candidatus Nitrosotenuis sp.
TTACTTTTTTGCCATCGGTTGTAGAAACATAACCTGATGGGACAAGCAATCCATCATCAATTAACGAGTTTATTTTCCTATATCCTGAAGTTTGCGCAATGTCGCATTTTTCGATGATTTGGGATATGATTAATGACTCGTGACTCAGGGTGCTCAAAATCTTCTTCTTGTCGTCATCCCCAAATGACTCGAGAATAATTTTTGTTAGTACTGGATTATCGATTGTAACCCAATTGTTGTTATTCGAGGTTTTGATATCACATATGCTCTCAAGAAACCTTTTCTCGAGTCCATCCGCACCTGCACCAAAGAATTCTCTCAAAACAGAATCCAATTTCTGAAATTGCTCTATTGATCCGGTTAATGTTATGCCATATTTTTCAACTAGTCTATTTTCAATTTTTTGTACTGTTTTATCGCTAAGGTTTTCGCGAATAATCTCATCTAGGTATTTTGATAATAGTTTATCAAGCCCCGCCACGCCTACCACTCAAATTCATACTATATTATTATTTCCAACCGTGGGCACAACAGTTTAATATAAATTTTTTATTTCCAAAAGTGGAAATGAGTCTTTATGTCTTGGTTGGTAATGACCGCAAATCTCCAATAAACGAAGTACATACCTCGTACATGGAAATCATTCCTCCTGTCTTTAATCAAGTAAATCCGGTAGAATGGATATTAGAAAATGATGCTAAAAATGTAATAAACTATGGGTGGCAAACTATAACTTTTGTAACTATGAGGCTAAAGTACATGAAAGGACTCGTGTATACTTCGATAACGATTATTTGAAAATGATAACTGCCATAGTAATTGATGATGATATTGACACCGTGGACGTTTTTTGTGATTACCTACAGATTGTGGATGTCAAAGTGTTAGGCAGAGGACATAATGGAAAGACGGCAGTGGAATTATACCAAAAGTATGCTCCAAACGTGGTGTTTTTGGATCTAATGATGCCTGACTATGATGGGTTTTATGCGCTAGAAAACATTAGAAAAATAAATCCGACCGCCAAAGTTGTTGTTGTAACTGCGGACCTACGGGGAGACACTGCACACAGACTTGATGTTTTGAAACCTACTGAGATCTTCATAAAACCATATGACATTAACAAGATTTCAGATCTATTGCAGAAAATCTGATCACTGCATAATTTTTTCGATTCTGCTTAATGCTGTCTCGATTCTTTTGATTTCTGGAGTTATTTTTTTATCTTCAGATCGATGTTTTATTATTTTTAATGCGGTACTTATCACAAACAAAGGATCACGTAGTTCTGTGAGTTTTTTTGATTCAATCTGAGCCAATTTGATCTGCTTTTCATCTATTTGGTATAAAAGACTGTTCTACCAAAACTGGAAATAAATAAATCCTATGGTATGATTTTTTCATGTTGTGATTGTGTTTGTTAGATACCATGTGGTAATTGGATATCGTATCAAATACAAAAACTGACTGAATATTTGTATGTTATTTAACAAAAATCTTGAATACTTCTTTAGTTGTATTTGATATTTGTCGTCATATTAAACAAATTTTCATTATTATTACGATCCTCAATAAATATGATAAATGTGTTTAGTATACAATTCGAAAAAGGTAAGAGAACGATGTGTCCAAACATCTCTTAACTAGTTGCGAGTATCGCTCGTAATTCTCTTGCGTCTTGGCACGGTGGTGTCATTTCGAATCCTAGTTAAGGACTTGGACACTCCCATCTCGTTTTTTCTTTTTTGTGAAGTTTTTGTTATTAGTTTTGTCAACATCGGATCAATACCGAAATTTAAATCAGATAGAATTAGCGCAATCTTATCTTGTACAAGGTTTTGATGACAAAAAATGGAATCGCATGTCGTAATAGTAAGATGATCGTAAATTTGGATCCAAAGTCTTCCATTGAAAATAATATAAATTTCGTATCTCATGCGCACTCGGATCACCTACCTAATGGCAAAAATGGCATCATTTTGGCCACAAAAGAAACCAAGGAAATTGCCAACATTAGAGGAAGAGACCTAGCAAATCACGTTGAGTATCTTGATGATTTTGCGCTGTATGATAGCGGACACATACTTGGCGCAAGAAGCCTACTTTTTGATGATGTATTTTACACAGGGGATATCTGTACGAGGGATAGGGGATTTCTCAAGGCAGCAACAATCCCAAAATGTAAAACACTCATAACCGAATGTACTTTTGGAAGGCCAGAATTTATCTTTCCAAAACTCGAAGAGACGATAAAAAAAGTAAATGAGCTAATCTCAGAATTATACAACAAAGGAAAACCGGTCCTTCTTCTTGGATACCAGCTTGGAAAGGCGCAAACTCTGTCGTATCTTTTTGACCATTGGGATCCAGTATACTATCATGATTCTGTCAAAGAAATGAACGACCTGCACAGAAAGCTGGGAGTCCAAATTAAACCTGGATTGGGACATACGGACGCCGCCTCAAAAGGTCTACTTGAGAAGAAGCCTTGGATTATGGTGGCACCACTAATGTCGGAAAGTAACCAATTTGTCAAAGATATGAAATCAAAGTATGGTGCAATAACCGTAGGCTTTAGCGGTTGGGCGAAGTCGAGTTTTTCTTATGGCAGAAAAAACGATTATTCTATACCGCTAAGTGATCATTGTGATTATAATGAATTAATCGACCTAGTGAAAAGAACAGGAGCAGAAAAAATTTACACTGTACACGGTTTTGTTGAAGAGTTTGCAGCGGATTTAGTTAAAATGGGATTTGATGCACAACCATTACGCGAAAACTCGCTAGATGAATTTCTATAACCTAAATGATTCTGTATAATCTACGAGACACAAACCATAGTGTCATTCCAAGTCAGCATCTGACACAACAGACAGTTTTAATACAAAAATTGACCATAGGTACAATTGCCTGTTAAATCAGTGCGGCAAAACTTTGATCCCAATCTGGAACTACTATTCATGATGGAGACATTCCGCCAGATGATTAATCATTGTATAAAGATAGGACGGAAACAACTGCTCTACGCTAAAAAAACTATCCAGTTTTGCATACCACAAACTGCAAGATTATGATATGATGTCGTACTACAAACTGACTGCTATTTCTCAGGCATGCGGAAGACTGGCTCAGATGAAAAAAGATATCAAAAAAGGAAGAAAACCAATCCCCATTTGTACAAAAGCCGTATCTCGTATCGTGTTACGGATTCAAAATCAACGGAATGCTGCTTTCATTTCCTGAATGGAACGGGGAGTTTGCAAATATTTTGCTAAATGATCATGTCGCCGGAATTTTATCCGATACTATGGTAACGCCGAGATCATTTACTATAACACCACAGTCACTGTCAATATCAATTGCCAAGAATGTGGAATTGATCACGGCAGAAAAAACATTAGGAATTGACAGGAACCTAAGAAACGTCACCTTTGGGAATGATGAAGAAATAATCTAAGTAAACACGTCAGAACTACTCAAAATCAAGGAAAACTATACTCATGTCAAGTCTACCTTTACAAGAAACGATCACAGAGTCAGAAAAAGGATCGCATCGAAACTTGGAAAAAGACAGACAGAAGGGATAAAGCAAAGAATCCACAGAATCTCAAAGTCAATAGTAAGCTATGCCAGAAAACAAAAAACTGCAATAATATTTGAAGACTTGAAAGGCATAAGAAAATTAAACTCGTGATCTTTTTACGAACTGGAAAGGCGGGTGTCATACAAGGCAGCATGGGACGGCATTCCGTTTTGTAAAATTAATCCACGGTGCACCAGCACGCTCTGTCCCGCATGCGGAGGGAAACTCCAAGTGGACATGCAAAAACATCGGGATTTGTGGTGCGGTAATTGCAAGCGATGGCAAAACAGGGATGTTGTTGCCGCAATGAATATCGCTTACAAGGGGTTGCACAGGTTTTGCAATCCTCAAGGTGACGCAAATGAAGCGATGAGGGGGAACCTGGAAGGGCCAGTAATCCTCAGAGTCGATGTGTCAAAGTTGGTCACTGACTGGTAGCAATGGCGACATTGTTCAGGTCTCGTAGATTAACACATAACCACCACCTAAAATTAGATTTAAATGACATCTGAATTTCGATTTGTACTGTGTCTACTGCATCATTGAGAAAAGACCACGACCTAATTGAAAAAGTAATAAAATCGATGCAAGTCACATTGCAACTACTAAAAGACGGAAAAACCATACCTGAATCAATACTTTTACCTGTAATTGATTTTTCCAAGAACTTTACTGATGTATGCCATCATGGAAAAGAGGAAGAGTCCTTGTTTCCTGCACTGGAACGGGCAGGAATGCCGCGCAATATGGGGCCAATCGCAGTCATGCTAATGGAACATCAGATTACAAGACAAATTGCAGACAGAATGGATGAATCTGCAAAAGAATACCTAAGGACCGGCTCTTCTGACAAGCTTACATCTGATATTGGTGATTACATTGAACACGTGTCTGCGCACCTTTGGAAAGAAAATAACCGATTATTCATGATGGCGGAAATGAGACTGCAAGGAAACCCTGATCAGGTGAACAACAACCTAAATGAGGTTGAAAAACTAAAGCTTGAAAAACTTGGCAAGAATCGAACTGACTATGAACATCTGGCAAATCAACTAGAAAATGATGTTTCCAAAATAATCTGATCTTTCTAGTTATTCAAAAGTTAAAAGAAAAATAATGAATTTGATGCAGAAATGTCTATTCTACTGTGACTTTTCCTGTCATCCAAGGGTGCACCACACAAAAGTAATCATAGGTTCCAGCTTTGTCAAATGTATGTTCAAATGTCTTTTTAGACATGAAAATACTACTATCAAATGTACCATCTGGTCCATCTGATGCTGATCCACTAGTTACTGTGTGTGCAGCTGCATCGTTGTTTGTCCATGTTACAGTACCGCCAACACTGACTGTTACTGTGCCTGGTTCGAAACATTCATTGTTTGTTTCACATCCTGGGCTTGAAGATCCTTTTGAAACTGACACGTCAACTGCTGATGGTGTCTCAACCGGAGTCTCAACTGGTACTGGAGATGGTTCTGGTGTCGGAACCGGAGTCTCAACTGGAGCCGGAGCTGGTGCCGGTGTAGGAACCTGTACCGGAGTTGGTATGGAAACCTGTGTCGATGTCGTTGTACCCGTAGATGCAAAACCCATGGCAATCGCAACGAATGCGATAGTGATACCTATCGCTAGAGCGATGCCGAATTTGTCTGCTACTGTCATGTCGCTTGTGGTTGTCCTAGGTTAAATAAAGCTAATTGCAAGTTTGACTTATACTGGATTAAAAAATAATCTTAGACATGGATGTGACTTTCGCATCAGTGATATCTATTGTAATCTTTGTTATGGTGTATGGTTTGATTGCAGTTCGAAACATTAGGGGAATTCGGCTTCCCACGTGGTCAATAATGCTTGCAGGTGCGTTGGCAGTACTTTTATTGCAAATAATTCCGTTGGACAAGGCATATCAGTCGATTAATTTTGATGTGATATTTTTCTTAATTGGCATGTTCATTCTAGTATCTGGACTTGAAGCATCAGGACTGCTCAAATACGTCACGATAAAAATTCTTGAACGTGCAAAAACCCTTAACCGGGTACTGTGGTTTATTTTGTTAGTTCTTGCGTATTATCTGCGTTTTTGATAAACGATACAGTGGCACTTGTTGCTACTCCAATTGTTTTGGGTATTGCAAAACAAATGAGAGTAAAGTCTGCTCCGCTTTTGATCACTTTGGCATTTGGCATAACAATTGGAAGTGTAATGACGCCTATAGGAAATCCACAAAATCTTTTGATCTCATTATCTAGTGGAATAGAATATCCGTTTTTGACTTTTTTGCAGTATCTTGCTGCTCCAACACTTGCATGCATTGGAGCTACATATTTTAGTAAAACGGATATACAAAAAAGAACTAGCACATGCAACTACTTCTCAACTTGTTGCAACAAAGGACCTGATCACTGACTATCATCTGGCAAAGACATCATCTGTAATAACACTAATTGTAATGATTGGTTTTTTTGCAGTAGGTTTTGTTAAGGCGTTTGGGATTCAGACTAGTCTGAATTTTAGTCATATTGCCTTGATTGGAGGTCTTGTACTGTTTGCCGCAAGTACAAAACGAAAAGAAATACTTTGTGGGATGAACTGGCAAATCATCGTGTTTTTTGTATCGATGTTTGTTTTTATGGGTGGTTTGTGGTATGGCGGAATAATAGATCTCTTTTCATCTGTATTTCCACATCTAAATCTGCACGACCCGTCATCTACGCTAAATATTGTTTTGACAAGTGTTGGACTGAGCCAGCTAATGAGTAATGTGCCGTTTGTCTCAATCTATCTGCCAGTACTGCATAACCTTGGATATGCAAGTCATGACACACTTGCTTGGATGGCACTTGCAGGGGCAAGTACTCTTGCAGGGAATCTCACTATACTTGGTGCTGCAAGCAATGTGATAATACTGGAAGCTGCAGAAAAAAGAAAAGAAAAGGCATTCTCATTTATAGAATTTTTAAAAGTTGGATCAATTGTGGCTACGGTTAACATCGCAATTCTTTGTACATTCTTACTTGCATATTCTACTCTAGCTTAAAGTCAAGTTGCTCCGTGTGGTGGAATGATTGGGTTTTCTGGGGACTTAGAAGACGAATCTGTTTTGCAAAGGATGCCAAATTGTTGAAAATTTGTAAAAAAAACACGTTTGGGTTTTCTATTGTGACTAGATACTTTGGGTTTTCATGCATACTGGAATTTCTAATGGTAAAATCAAGGCTGACTTTGTGATCTGTGATATTGATGATTTTTCCGTGAATTGCCTTGTTTCGTAATATCTGTAATTCCCAAAGAGTGCTGTCTGTTGCATCAAAATATCCTTGATTTGTCTTTATGCATCTTGACTTTGTATCCGAATGCGACTGTTCATAGTATGTTGGGATTGAAAAATATTTTGCGATGGCTTCTTTTACTTGTCTTTGAATTCCGGAATCGCCTAGCCTTTTTCGTATTCCATGGATGTAAAAGACATTTTCTTTGTCAAACAAATTAAATTTGTTGTTTATCTCAACTTTGATCATGTCAATGACACTTGATGAAAAAAACAAAAACGCGTCGACGTTTGCCTCAAGCAAAAAATGCTCAAAACTGTTCTCTTTTGGTATTGACGGTGTGATTTTGTCAAGAAAATGCCTTGCAATTGTGAGTCTGCAGTCTATCTGATCACAAATAATATCTCGTATTATGTCGTCTGGAATGTGATTCATTTTTGCATTATTGTGGTTTATACTTGTTAAAGTTATTTTTGATTGTGATGTCTAAAACGTAAAACCGTTTCTTAGCATCAATTGCAGGTCTTCTTTTAAATTATAATCCTCCAGTGTGAGCTTGAGATTTTTAAGCAGCGTTTCTATTATGACGCACTGGTTTTTTGAAAACTGGTAATAGCATCCTAGAACATCTTCGTATGTTTTTGCTTTTTTGTACATGGCCCAAAAATTATCTGACATTATCTGATAATTGTACAAAAAAATCCGAATTGGCTCTTGGACATCTGCGGAAGAATTGTATCTTAGCAAATTAATCAGTAACTCTTCCAGTCTTCCATCTAGACTTGCTTCAAAAATGCCTTGGTAAAC
>JAHEXS010000160.1 GCA_023252015.1 Candidatus Nitrosotenuis sp.
AGTGAAAAAGCAAGACGAGTTGAAGAACTAAGAATGAAAACAGGTAGGAGTAAACGTTGTCTTGACTGTAAAAAACATAGGTGCATTATTGCTTCTTGCCAATGTGATTGTCATAAGTAGAAATATTGATTAAAACCGCCCTTCAGATCGTTAAGTCCAAAGGTTGAGTCCAGTCGTAGCTCGGACTAGCATGTATGGCGGACCCGAAGGGACTCGAACCCTCGACCTGACGCTCCGCAAGCGTCCGCACTATCCAAGCTGTGCAACGGGTCCACTAGAAAACTCATTTTACCTGTTATAATACATTACAAAAAATTTGCTTATGCTTCTTGCTCTGCCTTTTTTACAAAGACATAGTTCATGATAAGCCCTGCAATTATTCCGCCTATTATAGGACCAACCCAGTAAATCCAGTGAAATTCCCAGAAACCGGACACTACTGCAGGTCCAAAAGTCCTTGCTGGGTTCATACTTGCACCAGTTAATGGAACGCCAACTAGATGAAGCAAAAATATCATTCCACCAATTGTAATTCCAGCAAAACCAGATGCTGCTTTTTTGTGCACTGCTGTCATGAAGATAACCGTAACCAAGAAGAACGTCAGAATTATTTCCACTCCAAGGCCAGCCATTGCGTCATTACCTAAAAGTGCGCTTGGTCCACCCTGTGTTCCAAAATGCACTTGAGCACCAGGTCCTGGAAGAATCATCATGAGTACAAACGCAGCAGCTACTGCGCCGATTAATTGAAAGGCGATATATCCAATGCCGTCCTTTATTCCAATTCTTTTTGTGATTATCATCGGTATGGTAACTGCCGGATTGATATGAGCACCAGAGATGTGGCCAAATGTGTAAACCATCAGGCCTATTGCGGCACCATGTGCAAGTGAGATCATAATTATTCCCTCAATTGAAAGTCTGTTATCAAATACAACAGCTGCAAGTATTACTGATAGAGGCCCAAAAAAGACCAGAGCAAAAGTAGCAATAGATTCAGCAAACCATGCTCGTGGATTAACCATCATTCATCAAACCTTGTCATATTCAATATAAAACATTCGGATAAAACCTGTCCCAGAACTCTGTGTTTGGATTATGATAATGGTGGAACAAGCCAATGTAGTATTTCTGGTGATGGTATTCCCAAACCATAAATTATCAACGGGATTCCTGTACTCGTAAGAAGCACTCCTGCAACTAATCTAGTCGTTCTTAGTGGAATTTTAGTTACAACTTTGAGCCACAGCAGAGTCACAATCAGACCAATTGCAATAAAAAATCCTATCAGTGCGCTTACCACCTCTATTAAACTAAAGGTTGCCAACGCAACAGAGTTTTCTACTGCCTCCAGAACGCAAATGTAAATGTAAGTCACCTTGTATTTTGTAATGTCAACTTTGGTTTCATTTTCAAAAAACTCTTTGAACATTATTGCACTGAAAAACAACAATCCTAATCCTAACGCAATCTCAAGTAAGTTGGTTGGAACAAATCCTGCTAATTTTAGGAAGATAAAGTAAAGTATTATTCCAACTACAAAACCAAAAATCGTTATCTTTACAGTATCTCTTAATCCGATTCTGCTTGCAGTGCCTAACCCTACAAGTGCCTGTTCTCCACCTTCAACAAAAATATACTTGAAAGAAGTAAAAAAGACAATTAATTCAAACATGAATTGACGTGTCCGTGTGTTGTTATGAGTCTTTTTGAGGCATGGTATTTCTAAAATTCAAAACCCCGATGATGGTTAGAAAATATCACTAGGAAAAAATAATTAGGGAATACGGATTGTCTTAGACATGCTTTCTGTTGACGATGATGTGCCTGATTTTAGCTTAAAAGATGCTGCAGGAAATATAGTTAAAAAATCAGATCTAAAAGGCAAAAAGTATGTTGTCTATTTTTATCCAAAGGACTTTACGCCAGGCTGTACTACAGAAGCCGCTGAATTTTCTAGAGATTATAAAAAATTCAAGTCTAAAGGGATTGAGATAATAGGAATTAGCCCAGACGATGTTGATTCTCATAAAAAGTTTGGCGAAAAGATGGGTGTTTCCTTTATCTTACTTGCAGACCCAGAGACTCAAATCGCAAAAAAATTTGGCGTATGGGGCAAAAAGCAGTTTATGGGTCGTGAGTACATGGGAGTAAACAGAACCACCTTTTTAGTAAATGAGAAAGGAAAAATTTTCAAGGTCTTTGAAAAAGTCAAGCCGATAGGACATGCACAGGAAGTACTAGAAGCCTTTCAAAATTAATTTTATTTAGATGCAGTTTTTACACTTTTTAGCAGCTTCACCTAATTGGTGATATTGCAAGTAATTTTTAGTACTCCATTTTCAGATCGTCAAAGTAAGCCTTCGAGTCTCCTTTTGTCCACAACCCTACTTTACCACTCATGTAGTGCTGATCGTACCTTTGTATGAGTAGCTTGCCATCTAGGTAACCTGCAATGCCTTGCTTAGAAACTTGAGCAGTTATGGTATGCCACTGATCAGTTGTCACATTTGCATTCTTGTCTTGTGTACATACAACCCTCTCAGGTTCGGCCCTACACAATGAAAATCTATTATTAATGGCATCCGCTGTTAAGACAAAATAATGATTTGGATCTTGGAATCGAAATACCAGACCTGCTGCCCGTTCTTTTT
>JAHEXS010000051.1 GCA_023252015.1 Candidatus Nitrosotenuis sp.
CCCTTTAGCTGTGAAACTGTACGTATCATGGCGCTTTTGATGTCATGGGTTTCATCAAAATTAAACTGCAATAGATTTGCAATTACTTCGCTGTCTGTCTGGCTTTTGAAACCGTATCCTCGTTTTTCAAGATCCAACTTTAGATCGCTGTAATTATCGATTATCCCGTTGTGCACTATGGCAATTTTACCGGAGCTACTTGGATGTGGATGCGCATTGATATCGGTTACGTTTCCATGGGTCGCCCATCTGGTATGACCGATTCCCACGTTTCCAAGCATTTCATCCAGATGCAGCGAGTTGTTTACCTCGGATACCTTTCCAACTCCCTTTTTTACGCTAATTTCATTATCCTTCTCGGTGGCAACGCCTACGCTGTCATATCCACGATATTCCATTCTTTTTAGGCCTTTTACAAGGATTGGCGCTGCCAAGCTGTCACCATAATAGCCGATTATAGAACACATTTTCTTATCTCAATTAACTATTCAGGTATTTAGAGATAAGCTTAATCACTCATTGAGATTCTTGTTCGACTGGATCTGGTGCTGCATCGGCAGGTTTTGCCTGCAACAGATTTTTCAGTGTTGATTTTGGAGATAGGTGAATCTCTTGCTCTTCATTGATGCTGACAATATATGATGGAACGTCAATAATTCTGTCCTCGATCATTATGTGACCGTGGGTTATTGCTTGTCTTGCTTGGTATGGTGTCTTGAAGGAAAATTTCTTTTGGACAAGTGTCTGCAATCTGCGTGCAAGCAAGTCGTTTACATTCAAGTTTAACACGTCATCCAAAGTAGCATTTTCTTTTACCAATCCAATTCGGACTAGTGACTGCATCAGGATTGGTTCTTTTTGTTCTCTGACTTCTTGTCTTAGTGCTAATAGTGATCTTGCTTGATGTCTCACTCTGGATAATTCAGTTCTAGACTTCCATAATTCTCGCTTGTTTTTCAAACCATATGTTCCCAAAGTATTGAGATCTTCCATCATGAAATCATAATTCAATGGACGCTTTGGTTTTCGCCAGACTCTGCTTGGATATCGAGGATCTCCCATTCAGTCCACCTATTTCTTTGCCTTCGCATCGGCTGGTGCCTTTGCTGGAGCTGCTCCTTTTGCTGGCGCCTTTGCAGGAGCTGCTGCGGCTGCTGGTGCTGCCCCTGCTGCAGGAGCTGCTGCGGCTGCTGGTGCTCGCGGTGCTGGTGCTGCGCCTGCTGGCAATACTTTGCCACCCTTCTTTACTCCAACTGAAGCGCCCTTACGTCCTGTAGTTCTGGTTCTTTGACCTCTAACCTTTAGTCCGTACATGTGACGAAATCCTCTCCAGCTGTTTGCGCCTTTCTCTCGCTCGATGTCGTTTCTTACTGTAAAATCAATATCTGATGTAATTAGATGAAATGTTTTTCCGGTCTCTACGTCCTTTCTTCTGTTTAACAACCAACTTGGAAAATTCATTGTTGTTGGATCTTTTAGTGCCTTTTCAATGGTTTCAACTTGAGACTCGGTAAGAAAGCCAATGTTGCTATTTGGATTCAAATTCAAAGTGCCGATAAGTGCATGCGCAAATGCTTGGCCTACTCCCTTTATTTGACCTAGTCCCACTGAGATCTTTTTGTCTCCTGGGATGTCTTTACCGACAATTCTAACAATGTGCCTATAGTCTTGTGCTGACAAGTATTGAAAAATCAAATCTACCCCGATAAAAACCCTGCTCAATGGATTTGACAGGCAATGAAACCTATGGTCAATTTTGATATTAAAATAAACTGATGCGTTTAGCGTTGACCTGTCTCGATAGTGAATACGGTATCAACCGAAGTAAAAACCCAGTAATAATATAAGATGTGAGTGTACTAAAACTAGCAATTTGTCTGACATTAAACAGCTAGTTCAGAAAAGCTATGATTCCGAGCCTACGTATTCTCAAATCAAGGCGGGATTCCCAGAAAATCACGCCGAAATCAAAACGATAGGCGATCTCTTGGAAGTCAATTACAAAACAGTTGAAGCAAAAGAGCAGCTCAGGCAAAACCTGATCTCATTGATGAAATCTGGCACTCAGAAATATCCAAAAATACTTGGATACGATGACGACGTGGTTCCGTCCCTTGATCGGGCAATACTTGCATGTCATGATATTTTTCTAATTGGGCAAATAGGGCAGGCAAAAACAAAACTAGTTGAAACAATAGCAACAAATCTTCTCTCCCCAATACCTGTAATCGAGGGCAGCATAACAAACGACTGTCCAATGGACCTGCCTCAAAATGAACTGATATCCCTCCTTGAGGGGCGAGAAATGGACAAGACGCTACCAAAATTCTATGTCAGTCCGGAAAGCACAGAACAAATACTTGACAACAAACTTGATACCAAAATCAAATGGGTGGACGGATACCAAAGATACAAGTATGTTTTGGCAACCCCGGACATTTCTGTTAAAGATCTGGTTGGCTATATTGACGCAATCAAGGTTGCAAAAAAGGGAGTGGAAATGTTTAGAATAGATTCGTATTCCCCAGGGCAGCTCTTGCAGGCAAAGCACGGAATATTTTGCATTGATGAGCTTCCGGTATTAGATCCAAGAAAGCAGGTGACTCTGTTGTCTGTTTTACAGGAGGGGCGATACACAACGGGATCATACCCAGTCATGTTTGAGCCAAAAACCGTTTTTTTTGCAACTGCAAACCCAATTGATTATACCCATTCTGGAAAAGTAATAGAGCCCCTCTATGACAGACTAAAGAGTCACATCCATACACATTACCCAAGAACAATGGAAGACGAAATGTCAATCATCGTACAGGAGGCAACAACCTCGAGGTGTGTAATTCCAGTTTTTGTGCTAAAAACACTTGCAAGACTTGTTCAAAAGGCCCGCGGCCATCCTGAGATAAACCAGACAAAGGGGGTGAGCGTAAGGTTTGGAATCCATGGACTGGAGTTGCTAGTTGGCGAATCTGAGCGAGTGCGGGCAATACCAAATCAAACCTTGGCCGTTCCCAGACACTCTGATATGTATTGCTTAAACCAAATTGCAAAGTTTGAGCTATCGGAAATGGATGATACAGTTGAGAACCGGTCCAGAATATTTGAGGAATTGCTTATCGATTCCATCAAGGAGACCTCGCTTGAATACCTGCAGGGAGTTGATCCAAATATTCTGGAATCAATAAAGCAGGAATTTATTCAAAAAACCCTACAGGTATCACAAAAAATTAACTGGAATGACGGACAGATGTCATACAAAAATCAAATGCAGCACTTTGGCACACTGAATAATCTCTTGAATTCAAAACTGGACCAAATCAGAGACGAGCAAAAAAATCTGGAGCAAAGAATGTCTGCATCGCACATAGAAAACAAGAACATCATTTTAGATGATTCCGATGAGCTAAAATCTGCCCTTCTCGAAGTAATACTTGATGGCCTGTGTTTTACCACACCGAAAATAATAGACAAAAAAGAATCCGGATATGCAATTGCATGATATAGTTAATTTCGTGTATTATTCCGTAACGGAGGAAAAAAACGAAAAACCCTCCCAAAAGCCAAGTGATACCGACCAAAAAACATTAGAGAAAATCCTGCAAACTCTGGCAAATCAATCAATACGAGAAAAAAACGTCAGCCTGGAAGAACTAGAAAGCATTCTTCAAAACGCAATAAACGAGCATGGAAATGATCCTGCGCATGCCATGTCAATGGATGCGCCAAAAAACGACGACACAAAATCCATAACAAAATATCTGATGGAAAAAGGGTACCTTCGCGATGAAAAAAACTGGCTGACAAAAAAGGGCTTTCTTACAATTGGAAACCAAATACTCCGCAATCTGATGAATGATCTTAAAACAGACGAGTTTGGCCTACATGAAACAAAGAAAATCGGACAAGGAACAACCATTCTGGATACAAGTAAAAAATTTGAGATTGGGAATGATCTAAAACTTCTCAACGTGCCAAATACCATTCTAAACACCATTCAGAGAATTTCAAAGGACGGCTCTACTCTGAAGTTCCCACTAGACATTGATCTGGATGACTTTGAAGAATTTGAAACCATTAACGACGTTAGAGCATCCATAGTGTACTGCATAGATCTGAGCTCCACAATGAAATCATCTTTGACAAATTCTGGGGTGAGCAGAATAGAGGCCGCAAAAAGGGCGCTGTGGAGCCTTTACATTTTAAATAACAAGTTCTTTCCAAACGATTCTGTCTCGGTAATTGGATTTGCGTCGATGGCGTCCATAATGGACCCGTACGACATTCCGTTTCTAAAAACATATGACGCAAATGACGACTTTTTGCACTATACCAATTATCAGGCTGCATTTAGGCTGGCAAAAAAGATCCTACAAAAAAACTCTGCGCAAAACAAGCGGATTGTACTGATAACAGACGGCCAGCCAAGCGCCTGCTTTGTGGATACAGAACGCCAAAAAAACAAAATTCTCTCCGAAAAACCATACTCTAACTTTTACACTCCAAACGAATCCCTGTTGTCAAAAATCAAGCAGGAACGCAACATCAAAATTCACAATGATAAAAACAGCCAAGTCTACCTTTGCTACAAGTACAAAAAAGTCGACCCAAAAGTACACGAGCAAACGCTGGCTGAGGCAAAAAAATGCCTGCGAGAAAACATTGACATTGATACCATTGTAATAAGCGAAGAAATGGAACTGCTAAGATATGTGCAGGAAATGGAAAAGGAGTTTTCCGGCCGCACATACCACATAAACCAAAACAACATGGACAAGGTACTGGTAATTGACTATCTATTCAATACCAAGAAGATATTAAGTTCAAAAAACAACTGGAATTGAAATGGCGGAGTTCGACAAGGAAAAGATAGTTGAGCACATCTTCAATCCTGAGGTATCTGTCATTTTAGCTGAACTTGAAAACGGTGGAAAGGAATCGTCGTATCTGGCAGAAAAAATTGGCGTCTCTGAGGATGAAATCAAAAACAGACTTGTATATCTCATAGAATGCGGCCTTGTTCAAATCGATTCTTTGGTTTATTCTGTAGATACGGAAAAGCTTGCCAAAATAATGGAAGGCGACGAAAACTATGAAAACGTAATGGACGGGCTGACAAAGCTAGATAGCTATCTTAACTGAGTCTTTTTCCTACTTTTGATTGCGTAAATGCCGGAAATCACAACGCCTACAAATCCTGAAAGTATGAACATCTGCCCAAGAAAGTTTAGCGAAATTAATACCTTGTCTGGCATGTGGGTGAGACCTATTACTACATGGACCTCTGTCTGCTCTTGGTTTTCCAGTTCCAGCCTGTAGGTCCCTTTTGTAGGAATGGTAAATTGCACTTCGGTATTTCTCTGATCAATTTTCCTAGTCGATATCATTTGGTTGCTTGGATCAAAGAGGCTTGCAACCAAACCTGCATCTGCAAATCCTTCTGACTGAACAACAAACACTGCCGTTTCGGTTATTGCAGGATCCAGCTCCTTTGTTACCTGGATTGGTGCAGTACTGTTGAGAATTCCCTCGTTATACGTTATGTCTTGGGTTACAAGGCTTGCGCCATAATACGAAGTTACCATACCTGCTGCCACTAGTGCTCCTGCGATTAGAATAACGATGTGCGATTTTTGCATTATTTATCGAGGCTTGCATGATCTATATTGGTATTGACGTTCTTTCTCTGACTTTGTCTGAATTTGAGAAATTTAGCCTTGGCTAATAAATTTAGCCTAGGCTAAGTTTTAAATAGACAACAAGCCATATTTTGTTTAGTAACATCTTGAAGCGTTTCTCAAAAATGATAATTGTCCTAGCAGTAACTGCGATCCTAACTGCGTTTTATTTTGCATATCCGAATTCTAGCAATGCAAAGACAGAAGAGAAAACATTCCTTTCCCATAATGGTGCAGTGATTACAACCACTGGTGATATTTTGGATCCTGTTTATTCTGCTCAGACTCTGAAATTTGATCCTGACAAATACCTAAGGGAGTTTAACTATGGCAGAGTATCAAAACTGCCAGACGGCACAACACTACGTGAATTTACAATAATAGCTGAAGACGACAAACTCATGGAGATTTCACCCGGAGTATTCTATAATGTATGGACGTTTAATGGAACGGTTCCAGGTCCAACAATTAGAACAACAGAAGGAGACCTCGTGAGAATTCATTTCATAAACAATGGTACGCACTCACACACGATGCACTTTCATGGAATTCATGCTGCCGATATGGATGGCGTTTTTGAGCCAGTCGGGGCAAAAGGCGGCCAGTTCACATACGAATGGATTGCAGGACCAGTTGGCGTTCATCCATATCACTGTCATGTAATGCCACTTGAAGAACACATTGTACATGGCTTGTATGGCGTTTACATTGTTGATCCCAAAGAAGGCAGACCTCCTGCGGACGAAATGGTAATGGTACTAAACGGATTTGATACTGACCTTGATACTGAAAACAATTTCTATGCAGTAAACACAATTCCATTCTACTACCAACATCACCCGATTCAAATCAACACAAATCAACTCATACGCGTCTATGTGCTAAATATGGTGGAGTTTGATCCAATAAACAACCTTCACCTACACGGAAATCTATACCATTACTACCCAACTGGAACATCAACTGTTCCATCCACATACACTGACATGATCACACTTTCGCAAACGGAGCGGGGAATAATGGAATTCAACTACACATATCCTGGAAAATACCTGTTTCATGCGCATAAAGTAGAGTTTTCTGAAAAAGGCTGGACTGGACTATTCCTCGTAAAGGACAAAGAGAAAACAAGCTGATCAATATGGAAGAACAAAAATCAAGAGCAAAGCTAGTTGCAAGTGGGCTTGTTCCATTTAGCTTTCTAGTTGTAATGCTTGTATTCATTTTCAGTTCTGGCTCGTCGCTGATTAATTTTGGAATCCCGCTCCCAGAACTCACAATTGAGAAAATAAATTTCGTCAAATCCGAAATACTGGTCACTGTAAGAAACACAGGACCAGTACCAGTGGATGTGACAGTTGCAGATGTAAATGACAGAATTCAGCCTGCTGCAATAGAGCCTGACAAGCACTTGGAGAGATTTGAAACAGCGGTGGTAAAAATTCCATTTAGCTGGAACAAGGGAGAGCCATACAAAATTGGACTGACAACTCAGGAAGGAGTTAGATTTGAAAAGAGCGTAGAGGCAGCAGCACCTGCACTAGAACCAAATTTTGATACTATGGGATTTTTGTTATTAATTGGAACATACGTTGGAGTAATCCCAATTTTGATTGGATTGATGTGGCTTCCATTTATCAAAAAAATTAGCAATCAGAAATACGTCTTTTTTTTGGCACTAACTGTAGGACTGTTGCTGTTTTTGGGAATAGATGCAATTGTGGAAGCATTTGAGGTTTCCTCAGAAAACCTTGCAGGCGTATTTCATGGGCCGTTACTGATTGCTACGGTAGTTCTGATATCGTTATTTGGCCTGTATTATGCAGGGGAAAAGCTAACAAAGAAATCAAATCTTACAAAACTTGCAAATCCATACTCTGTTGCACTGATGGTCTCAATTGGAATTGGT
>JAHEXS010000161.1 GCA_023252015.1 Candidatus Nitrosotenuis sp.
ACAAGGCATGACATGGGATGCCAAAGGTAATCTCTTTGTAAGTGAGCTTGGTCCTACAAAAAATGACGAAATTAATCTAGTTAAGGCAGGTCAGAACTATGGGTGGCCTGAGCAAGAGTGCTCAGGAAAATCAGGATCTGTTGACGCGATAATATGTTATGATCCAAGTATAGAGCCAGGCGGTATTGTATTTTACATTGGAGACAAACTTGGACTTGAAAACAAAATGATTATGGCTTCATTACGTGGCTCTAACCTGTATACGCTTGAGGTAACAGAGGGACTAGCCTCACAAAAAAGCATATTGAGCGGACTGGGTAGAATTAGAGATGTTAATGAAGGAAATGATGGCTATCTTTACGTTATTACCTCAAACACGGATGGTAATGGCTTTCCAGCAACAGATGACGATAAACTTGTGAGGATACTGAAGTAATTGCCAGATTCATCTATTCCAAAATTTTTTGAAAAAAATAGAAAAGAACGACTTGATATAGTTAAAAAATTTGCAGGTCTCTCAGATGATGAAATCAAAGTACTGGAAAACTCTGATGGTGGAATAACTTTTGGCCAAGCTGATAAAATGGTTGAAAATGCGATTGGAACTTTTTCATTACCCTTAGGCATTGCTACAAATTTTACAATTAACAACAAAGACTATCTTGTTCCAATGGTAATTGAAGAGCCATCAGTTATTGCAGCTGCATCAAAGGCTGCAAAGATTGCAAGAGTTCATGGTGGCTTTAAGGCAGATGTAGATGAGTCAATCAATATAGGGCAGATCCAAGTCGTTGATGTCAATGTGAAATATGCAATCTTGGCCGTAGAAAAATCAAAAAAAGAAATCATTGATCTTGCAAATTCAAAGAGTAAAACCTTGTCACATATTGACAAGGGAGCAAAGAATGTTACATGTAGAGAGATAAAAACAGATGCTGGAACAATGCTCATAGTTGAGCTTTTAATTGATGTAGGTGACGCAATGGGTGCAAACATTACAAATACGATGTGTGAAGCTGTTGCACCACTGATAGAAAAAATAACAAAGGGACGAGTAATACTTCGAATACTTTCAAACTATTCAACAAAAAGGATGGCAAAAGCATCTGCGGTTTTTGACAAAGATGAAGTTGGTGGCCAAAATATAGTTGATGATATAATTTTAGCATATCAATTTGCAGCAAATGATGAATATCGTGCAGTAACACACAACAAAGGAATAATGAATGGAATAATTGCTGTTGCCAATGCAACAGGTCAGGATAATCGTGCAATAGAAGCTGCAGCTAATGCATATGCCACTCGTTCAGGAAAATACAGCTCACTAACAGAATGGCAAAAGGACAAAAATGGAAATCTTGTTGGAAAGATTGAGCTTCCACTTTCTGTTGGAATTGTTGGCGGAATCATCAATGTACATCCACTTGCTAAAGCTTGCACAAAGATTCTTGGAGTAGAATCTGCAAGGGATCTTGCATGTGTGATGGTTTCAGTAGGACTTGCCCAAAACTTTAGTGCTCTTCGTGCTCTAGTATCTGAAGGAATTCAAAATGGTCACATGAAACTTCACGCAAGAAAGCTCAACCAGCTTTAAGCAGTAAATTAAATACCCAAATTGTGATAAGGTGAAAATGGTCAAGGTAAAATTTGCTATCCCAAAGGGTAGTCTTGAGGAGGCAACCTTCAAGATTTTAGAAAAGGCATGGACAAAAGTAAATAGAAAAGAACGTACCTATCGTGTTTTCTTAGATGATCCTGATATTACAGTAAAGATGTTAAGACCACAAGAGATTCCAACACTTGTATACTATGGATTGTACGACGTTGGAATTACTGGAAATGACTGGGTTGGTGAAACAAACGCAGATGTACAGTCACTTTTGAATTTAGAATATGGAAAAATAAAACTTGTAGTTGCAATACCTGACAATTACAAATTTAAATCATTTGATGACATGATAAAATCATATGCAAAAAAGAAAAAGACGCTTAGAATATCATCAGAATATCTAACAACAGCTTCAAAGTTCATAAAACAACAAAAATCGTACAAAAAACTTTACGGATCAAAAGATCCTCTTATCGTAACACCTTGGTTGAGGCTTGGTACAAACAAAAACGTCCAGATCCATCTATCATTTGGCGCAACAGAGGCAAAGCCCCCTGATGACGTTGATGCAATCATGGATGTAACAGAAACAGGTACCACTCTAACACAAAACCAGTTAAAGATGATAGATACTGTATTGGAGTCTTCAGCTCAGCTTATTGCAAACAAAAACTCACTCCAAGACAAGAAAAAACGTGAAAAAATATTTGATATAGTAACCATGATGCGTGGAGCTGTACATGGAAGAAAGTATCTGCATATCTATCTTAATGTCAAAGAAGACAACCTAAAGCAACTGCTAAGTGAAGTTTCATCCTTAAAGAAACCAACTGTTAGTCCACTAAGCCAAAAAGGCTGGTACGGTGTAAATACTGTAATTAAAAAGTCCGATTTTTACATGATGGTGCCAAAGCTTCGAAAGATAGCGCAAGGACTAGTAGTTCACGAGCCAAGACAGATTCTGGAGCTTGAGGAGATAAAACGTGATGAAGAAAGTTGATGAAAATCATTTC
>JAHEXS010000162.1 GCA_023252015.1 Candidatus Nitrosotenuis sp.
TCCTGTAACTGCTGACAGTATACTTAGGATTGTGCCTAGTAAAGGAATCATTGAATATGAAAATTACGAACGTGCGATATATACATTTCCTTTATTCTCAAAAAAGAAGGGATCAAAAAAATTACATTTTAGAAATAGAATTAAAATAAGAAAAGAGAGAGGGTGTTTAACCTCGTCCTTGAGCTACGTATTTTCCAGATTTTCCTTTGAAGAAAAATGCGCCTGCAATTCCACCAAAAACTGCTGCTGCAATTGCTGATGCACCCAAGACACCATCTGCTGAGAGATATGGTGTACCAGAACCAGTATGAGGATTAGCTTGTACTGCTACTATTCTTCTGTGTTGAATCTCTAGTGCTTCTTCTAATGTATATGCACCAGTTTGACCCTGTTCGCCAACCTCACCCATGTATTGTGCAAAAGCTAAACCATATGGTCCAAACGAGCCTGCAACAAATACGCCGAGAATGATTCCTATTAGTACGGTTTGATTCATATCATTTACCTGATGAAGTGAAGCCCGCTGAGTCTATTTAACTTTTTTCTTGGTATCAATTATGAAAATTATAGTCTTGATCGATATGAAGTAACGTTTATGTTTGTTCTACAGTCACGCTTGGCATGGGCAGACTACATACCCACAATCATGGAAAATCACACTCCACAAGACCAGTAGATCTCAAAAAACCATCATGGATTACTCAGAGCTCCAAAGAAATTGAAGAAATTATAGTCAAATATGGAAAGGAGGGATTGACATCAAGTCAAATTGGTTTGAAGTTGCGCGATCAGCATGCAATTCCACTTGTTAGGCCAATAATCAAGAAAGGAATCATGCAGGTTCTCGATGAAAACAAAGCTGGCCAAGAACTTCCAGAGGATTTAAACAATATAGTAAACAAAGCAGTAGGCCTGCAAAAACACTTGAAATCAAACAAGTCCGATAGCAGAAACGTCAGAGCGCTTGAGCTAATTGAAGCCAAGGTTCACAGACTCTCTGTATATTATAAGAGGATTGGACGTATTCCAAAAAACTGGAAATATAAATCAGTAGTCGCTCAACTTGAATGATGGAAAAAAGTTTAGAGCAGACTCTATCTAATTTTAAAGATAAAATCTCAGATTGTATAAAGTCAAAAAAAAGCATCTCGGTAATTACCCACATAGATTGTGATGGGATTGCATCAGGAAGTATAATTTCAAAGGCTTTGATTCGAGCAGGGGCAAACTGCACGGTTTCAACAACAAAGGAGCTAAACAAAAAAGTAATTCAAAGACTTCAAGAAGACCAGAGAGATTTTCATGTAATAACAGATCTTGGTGGAGGTTTTATAAAAGATCTTGACGAGAATCTTGCCGACAAATGGTTTGTTCTTGATCATCACCAAATTCCCCAAGAAGAGTATGATAATGAACGAGTCATCAATGCATGGAAGTTTGGAATAGATGGAGGAACTCAAGTCTGTGCAGGCGGAATGGCGTTTGAGGCAGCAGTTGCCATAGATGGAAAAAATGAAGACTTGGCATGGATTGCAGTGGTTGCTGCCCTCGGCGACAGGCAAGACCAGGGAGAAAAAAAATCGTTTACTGGAATTAATTCTGAGATTGTTAATGTTGCAAAAAAATCTGGTCAGCTTGAAGTTGATTTAGATCTGTTACTTGTTGGAAGAGAGACAAGGCCTTTACCTGATGCACTTGCGTTTACATCTCAACCATTTATCGAGGGCTTGACGTGGAATAGGGACACATGTCTTTCTTTGCTTAATTCAGCTGGAATTAAACTAAAGGATGGTGGACGATGGAGAGTTTCTGCCGAACTCAATGAGGAAGAAAAACGCAAGGTTATCGAGTCTATTGCTAAATTCACATCAGGAAAAAATGCCACTGAAATCATGGATGAATTAATTGGATATACATACACATTTCCAAGAGAGGACAGAGGAAGTTTTCTAAGAGATGGGAGAGAGTTTTCAACGATGTTAAACTCTTGTGGACGAATTCAAAAGGCAGGTGTTGGAATTGCAATCTGTATGGGAGATAGAACAAAGATGCTAAAAGAGGGTGAAAATATTTTGGTAGAGTACAGACAGCTCATCCGAAATTATATGAACATTTTATCAAATGAACGATGGAGGATTAATGACACTACAAATTGTGTCATGGTAAATGCAGAGGGGGTTGTCCCAGAGACAATGACTGGAACAATTTCTTCTCTGATTGCCGGTTCGCCAAAAAATGCTGGGAAGATCGTTATAATTCGGACAAATGGAGAGGAAGGTACAATAAAATTCTCATCAAGAAAATCATTTAGTTGCAAATCAAAGGTTAACTTGAGTAATTTGATGCGAAGCGGGGCAGAAAAGTTTGATGGAGTAGGCGGAGGTCACGATGCGGCTGCTGGAGCTAAGATAACTAAAGACAAATTGGATGCTTTCTTAGACTATTTGGAACAGAATGTCCTTAACATGCAAGGTTCAGATAATTCTAGATAACATATCTGAGAAAAAGGCACAAACCGTTAGAAAGGCACTAGAGCCAGACAATGTAGATTTCCCAGAAAACTTGACTCTCAAAGTAGAAAATGTTGATAACAAACTTGTTTTTGATT
>JAHEXS010000052.1:0-3012 GCA_023252015.1 Candidatus Nitrosotenuis sp.
CCTCTTGCCATCTTGAATACTTTGGAGACGTTCTTTTCTGCTTCACCAAGCCACTTGCTCATCATTGATGCAGCGTCAACTACTATGAAATAACCATCAATTTCGTTTGCCGTTGCGGCTGCAAGAACAGTCTTACCACATCCAGGTGGACCATAAAGCAGTATTCCACGAGGCCAGCCAAGCGGAAACAAGTCAGACCTTTGTGTAGGATACACGATGGATTCACGTAATGCGCTCTTTGCATCATCCAGTCCAACTACTTCTTTCCAGCTAACATCTGGTTTTTCTTTCATTATGAGGTCATCAAAATCATCTTCGTCCTTTTTCTTCTCAAGTGACGCTTTTTGTTCTGCAGGAGTTGCGTTTGGGTCAACTGCCGGCTCGATGTCTACACCGCGGGTCATTTGGAGTGCCTTTATTCTGTTCTCATAAGCGCGGCATCTTTCGGTGTAAACTTTGTTTAGCTTGTTATCGGGATACAAATGGATTAATTTTACAAGAGAATCGATTGCTTTTTGGTAACTTGCAATTGCCATTCCCCTTGCACCTTGGGAATCAAGTTTTATTGCGTCAGAGGCATATTTGCTTGCATTATTTTCTAATTCTTGTGGGGCTAAACTCATATCAAATTACCTGCTCGTACTGGACTTGAGAATTCTGTTGGTATGCTTGTGTGTAAACAGGTGTAGCAGAGTTTGTTAAATTTATTCTACCTTCTTTTGAATGGTTTTCTGATTTTACCTTATCGTCAAAAAACAGACTTGATGACACATCACCCTGAGCAGTTTTTATTTCAGAAACGGAAGACTGGGCAGAAATTATTAGTTCTTGGATTTGGTCATTTATCGCTCCAAGTGAAAAAGTTGAATTCCTAATTAGGTCTGTAAATTCCTTCAAAATAGCGTATGCGTCATTTTTATGCTGGTATTTTATGAGTACTTGTTCTGCCAGCCCAAGTATCATATCCAAGTCTTCTAGTTCCTCCCGAGACATTTTTGCTATTTTTTGTTCATATTTTGGATTAGATTCTAGAATTTTCTTTTTAACAAGCGCAGATATGCCCCGCACCTTTCCAAGATCTTTTTCTAGACTACTTGATTCAAAGGACCTCATAAGCAACACAGGCTTGCTAGAAATTTAGATTAGGATACTGCTTGCGAATTTTAGATTCTGCTATCAAATTTACTTCATCTAGAATTTGTTTGGATTCGAGGTTTGTTTGCTTGAAGTCAAATTTGGCCTCAATCAAACTCCCCGAATCCATAGCAATGCTACCCAAAATCCCGGAAAGTTCAATGAAATCCTGACTAATCTGAGGAGAAGTAAGATAGATGTTAGAATTAAGAGTCCTTAGAATCGATATCATCGGAGATATAGTTTCTGTAATGTTGCTAATTTGAGATATGGATTCTAGTCTTTTTTGAATCATTTTGATTGCAGTTATTGCAGACGTTAAAATTCCTTCATATTCGACTTGTTTATTGAACTCATAGTCTTCTTTGGCATCATCATTTTGAAGATAGAATTTCAGGTTGGATTTTCTTGCCAGCACCCATTGCTTTTGTAATTTATCAAATATGCTCTGAGTCAAATATACAGAATATTCCAGTCTTGGCTTTATTGTAAGGGCGTATGGATTTGGCAGAACTTGAACCATGTCATTTACAAATGCTGAACTTGCAACCATGTCTCGATCATCAAACTAGGTCTTTGTTTATTAGAACGGTGTCACGAATTTTGGTTTAACCGCAGTTACAGTATACAGGAGATACAATCTAGAGTTTTTTTTCTAGCATTTGTTCAATGAAATTGACAATGGATCTTACCTAATAATCCTAAAACACATGCCATGGTAAAAGAACACGAGCTAACCATAAGTTTGGAAGAGTTCGGCCTCTCAAAATACGAGGCTCGTGCCTATGTAACAATAGTCACAAAGGGGACAATTTCTGCAAGCGAAGTTGCCTATTATTCTGAGCTTCCAAGAACCAAGGTTTATCCAGTTTTGCTAAAGCTTCAACAGAAAAAACTTGCAATTTTGTCAAAAAGCAAGCCAGTAATGTGCACTGCCATTGCACCAGAGGACGCTTTTGATGAAATTGTCCATGAACAGATAAACAAAGTAGATGCAATGAATACACTTGTTTCCAATTTAAAAAAAATTAGTGAGGAAAGTAAGAAGGCTCGAGGCGCCGAAGAAAAGAGATACTTTCATCTCCATCCAAACTATGTTGTAAAGCAATTACGTACCATGATTGATGGTGCAAAATCATCAATTCATATGATGACAGATTCGTGGGGCCTAAGCATTCTGGCAGAATGTAAAGAAGAATTGCTTTCAGTATTGAGAAGGAATCTCGAAGTCAGACTGGTTGTACCAGCACAGGTGGTTGGCGGAGAGTCATTTAGGGCAATTCCAGATGGAGTTAAAATCAAGTCTTCAGAAATTATTCAAAATTGTTTCATCTTTGACGACACTGAGCTTCTTTTGATTGATAGTACAAATGGAAAGGGTGCGATATTTACGGCAACTGACATCCTAGGCGGAAACCAGGCAAAAATGTTTGGGCAAATTTGGAAAGTTGCATTCAAAATAGACAATCTAACAGACATGACAAAGTCCAGAGCACTTGAGGTCTGCAAGATAATCAACGTGATAAACGAAAATGGTCTTGGTTTTGTTCTCAATTCCATCGTGAATTCAAAAAATAGATTTGTGGATTTTGTGAAATTTTTAGACAAAAACGGCATATCGTTAAAGGATAGGCCATTAGAAGAAATTTTGGACATTGTAAATTCGACACTAGAGATAACATGTTCAGGCAAAATTCAGTATGATTCAAAGACAAACAACATCACGCTAGAATCAAAGATAAACAGTGGTCATTCACTCCCATGGGCAATGCTAATTGGAAGCTATCTTGAACAAAAGGGTCAAAGCACCAAAATGACTTATCACGTAGACTCGCACAAGGGCGAGATGGTGCATTTGAAGATAAACGGCTAATCAAA
>JAHEXS010000052.1:3022-7496 GCA_023252015.1 Candidatus Nitrosotenuis sp.
AAAAGAATTAAAAAACCAAGATAGAAGTCAATTGCTGTGATCGATGAGAAATTAAAATCACTTGGAATAACATTGCCAACTCCACCAAAACCCGCAGGCTCGTACATACCGGTTGTGATATCTGGAAATCTGGCATTTGTTTCAGGACAGATTCCAATGCAAGACGGCAAAGTCGCATACAGAGGTAGGGTTCCTACCGAAAGAACATTGGAAGACGCCCAAAGTGCAGCAAAAATTTGTGCAATTAACATTTTAGCACAGCTAAAGGCAAATCTTGGCAATCTAGATAAAATATCAAAAATTGTTCGTGTGTCAGGATTTGTAAATTCGACAAGCGACTTTACAGAACATCCCAAAATAATAAACGCTGCATCAGATTTGTTCTTTGAAATTTTTGGCGAAAAAGGAAAACATACAAGAATCGCGGTCGGAGTATCCAGTCTTCCTCTAAATTCAACTGTCGAAATAGATATGATTGCAGAAGTTATTTCTGATTAAGTCTTGAATTTAATTCCTTGACAAAGGCAAGAATTTTTGCTTTTGGAATAACCGCACCACATGCCTTATCGTGTCCACCACCAGAGCCTCCAAATTCCGCTGCAAGTGAGTTCACCAGCCTTCCAAGATGAATTTTGCACGACTTGGAACCTCGGATTGATACTGCATAGATGCCATGATCAACTCGCTCCTTGTATGCCACTCCAACTTCCTTGCCTGAAAGTCCTAAAACAAAATTGACTGCCCCGCTTGCGCCAGCATCCATAATCTCCATGTATCCAAGATTCTTCATTGTCTTGAGTGATTTTTTGACCTTTGCAATCATTCCTGCAAGTTTTTCAACTTGGATTTGTGCAAACTCAAACGAATTTGGGATTTCATGTGGATATTTTGATTCGCTTAGAACCTCAACCAAATACAGCAAATAGTCTGGATCTTTTTGACGTCCGACTATGTTGTATGTGAGGACGGTTGCTGAAATCAATGCAAATTGTCTGTCATAAATTTGCAAAAGTTTTGCGCCCTTTGGCCTATCTTCCATGTAATCAGTTATTGCAGCACATGCTGCAATAAACGAAGAATGATCTGACAGCTTTGACTTGTATGCATCATAAACTTGGACTGTGGTGCACTCATTTACGTCATGGATTACTTTGATTTTTGCTTTTTCTAGTTTTTTTACTATTTCAGGGTCGATATCATGATGATCAATATACGTAATTGAGATTCGTTTTTTTCTAAGACTTGAAAGAAGATCTACAAATTTGTCCTGGTTGTTTTTTGCCAGTCCCACATCGCAGATAAACAGAGTTTTGAGTTTTTCATCTTGAGCAAGCATTTCTAACGCAGTCATCATTCCTGGATAATCGACTAGGACAGACTCGCCTCCATGTGCTTCACGGATAAGGGCGGCAGCACTTATGCCATCTGCATCCTCCATGTGAGAAAGACAAACTACTTTAGTTCGCGATTTTTTTACAGTTTTTGTCTTTTTTAGAGCAGTCACATTCGCACTCTTTAGCTACCTTATTTAAATCAAAAAGGAAAACTAATCTTTTTTGTGTTGTATGTTTCTAACCAAAATTTGTTTTCGGTCTTCATCTGAAAGTGCAGAATACACATCGTAAAACGTCAATCCCTCAAGCTGTGTCTTTTTATCAATTTCTGCCAACTTTGAAAGAGTTTCGGGCGAGGCACCAAGTATGAAATCATCTACTTGTTGCATAAACTTACGTTCTGCTTGTGTCATGATTCCTATCAAAAAATATGCCTATACTTGCAAGCTTTACCATATTAGACTAAATGCTAAATTTAGTGCAAAACTTAATAGGCAATTTTCAAGCAAAAACTATCAAGTGGAAACAAAAAACATCGGATTAAGAGACATTGAGATTGCCGACACCAAGATTTCAGACATCGATGGGGATAAGGGCAAGCTGATTTATCGTGGCTACGACATTTTAGATTTAACAAAAAATTCAACTTTTGAGGAAACAACCTATTTACTGTTAAACGATGAGCTGCCAACAAAGATAGATTTTGACGAGTTCATACAAAGACTAGTTGATGCACGGGACATGCCAAAACAAATGCAGTCAAACATGAGAAACTGGAGGAAAAATGCAGACCCGATGGTCATGCTACAAGCATTCGTGGTTGCACTTGCAGGGTACTATGACGACCAAGGAACAACCGAAGAGGAGATCAACTACCAAAGTGCACTCAATCTGATTGCAAAGATACCAACCATTGTTGCAAGCTGGGAGCGAGTCAGAACTGGTAAGGACATTGTTGACCCAGACCCAAGACTCAGCCATGCTGGAAACTTTTTGAACATGCTTGTTGGTGAAAAGCCGGATCAGGAAACTGAGAGAATTTTTGATATTTGTTTGATATTGCATGCAGATCACACCTTTAACGCATCAACGTTTGCTGCGCGTGAGGTCGCATCAACTGGCGCACACATGTATTCCGCAGTCAGTGCCGCAATTGGTGCACTGAGCGGTCCTCTCCACGGAGGTGCAAACCACGAAGTCATGAAGATGTTGCTTGAGATTAAAACAGTTGATAATGCAGAGTCATGGGTAAAAGAAAGTCTTGCAAAAAGCGAGAAAATCATGGGGATGGGTCATGCAGTTTACAAGACATATGATCCACGTGCCCAAGTACTCAAGGAACTCTCAAAGAAATTAGCAAAGAAAACAGGACAGCCATGGTATGACATAACAGAAAAAGTAGAAGAAGTAACCATTAGAGAAATGAAGAAGCAAAAAGGAATTGACATTTATCCAAATGTTGATCTGTACAGCGCATCACTGTACTACATGCTCAAAATACCGCCTGATCTTAACACGCCTATTTTTGCCATATCGCGAGTCGCCGGATGGGCATCACACGTAATTGAGGAAAAATTTGCGCGAGCTGCACCAAAACCGGTACTATACAGACCAAAAGCAAACTATGTTGGGAAATATTGTGGACCTCAAGGCTGCGAGTACAAACCATTCGAACTAAGAAAATAAAATCATTAATTGCAGTTCTAAAACACATTAGTCATTGGTCTGGATCAAATGGGATGATTACGGCAAGAAAACAAAAAAGCGCAATCAAACAAAAAAGAAAAAGAAGTTATCAAAGCCAAGAATTGAGCCGCGCAGTAAAATCATTCCAGGAAAACACAAAGTAGAATTCAAAAAGGCGAGCGAACTGCTAAAGGATTAGTTTCTAGAGTTAAGCCACTGCTGTGCTCTTGAATTGATGTCATGCTTGTAAAGCACTTGGAATACCATTTCATAAAATGTGATTCCTTTCTTTTGTGCTTGTGTGTCAAGCCACTTTATGCCTTCTGCAAGTTCAGGGTCAGTGTCAGAAAACTCAACTAGCTCATCGACCATTTTTGTAAAGAAGGCAAAGGATCTTTGCATCAAGACTTTATTTTCAGATTGATTATTCAGACCTGAATTCAAATTATATAGACAATTGACGCCTTTTTGATTGACCATGGAACATCTCTTGTATTCTGATGGAAACACAAAAAAGATCTCTTGGACAATCAAAACTGAAAATGATCTAAAAGAACAGTTTCGAGACCATGCAGACATCTTTCTTGACAAGGTAACAGATCTACAATCAAAGTACATTGCATTACATGTAGGATTGTTTTGGTCAATTGGTGTTTTCATAATAAAAAACGAAGACAGCGTAAAAATCATGCTTGATTCTGAGGAAATGATTTTGCATCTTTCTTCAGACATAAAATCAGATGATCAAATGCTTGAGCATCGAAAAAGATTCATAAATCAACTTGGCTCGCAAAGAAATCTCAAATTTATCTATGAAAAAATTGATTCTTCAGAAAACAGCGCATCAAAGTTTCTATTGTAAAATCAGACCAATATCCATAAGATTTGTGTGAGTTGGTCCAGTCAGAATTAGCTTGTTGTATTTTTTGAAAAATGCGCTAGAGTTGTTTTCTCTCAAATAATTTTTTAGTTCATTTTTGTTTGCACTAAAATCAGATATTGCGCCGGCATATTTTGTATTTCCGTCGATGCCATCAGTGCCAACAGACGCAACTACAGATAAGGAATTTTTTTTCAAATTTTGCAAGATTCGTAAAACCAATTCCTGATTTCTTCCACCCTTGCCATTTCCCGTAACTTTGACAGTTGGTTCACCCCCAAAGATAAGACATGATTTTTTTGTATTAGAAAAATTTTGTAAAATTCTTTTTGCCGCATTTTTGACATCACCCGAAATAGGAGCAACTGTTTTTGTTTTGTAACCAAGACGTGTTGCTTTTTTTGCCATCACAGTTACACAATTTTTGTTTGTCGCAATAATAAAATTTGGAATTACTGATTTTTTTGGAGTCTCGGCTATTTTCCCCATTACGCCAAGTTTTAATCGCTTTAAAACAGATGAGGGTACTTTCTTCTCTAGGTCGTATTTTTGGACAATTCTTATACAATCGGAA
>JAHEXS010000163.1 GCA_023252015.1 Candidatus Nitrosotenuis sp.
ATCTGATTTAGTCTTCTGGTTTTTGTCATGGTTTCAGTATTGGCACTTTCATACAACTGCATTGCAGCACTAAGATCAGAGTCAATTGCCGCCTTTGCGTGGTTGTAGGCATTTGCCTCGGCCATAAAGGATGATTTTTGTGTCTCCAGTTCTGAGATTTCCTTTTTTATTGTAGCCTTTTCTTCGTCAAGCTTTTTTGTCTCAGATACGAGTGAGTGCATGCTGCGTTCTTTTGATAGTTTTTCAGTCTGAATCACCTTCATTTTGTTTGATGCGGATATTGCGTGGAGACGCCCAAGTTCGCGGTTTATCAGTTCGTATCTTAGCTTTAGATTTCTCTCAACTTCCAGCTCATCGATTCTTTTTTTGATTTCGTCCATTCTTGCCAGGGCAACCTCTAGGCGCCGGTCTGCATCCTCGAGCTGTTTGATCGATTCTGACTTTTTTTCATCAAAGTAGGACAATCCGATCAGATCTTCAATTACGGTTCTTTTTTCCTCTGCAGTGAACTCAGAAATTCTTGTAACTGTTCCCTGCTGTACGGCATTAAGCTGACTTAGGCTGGCATTTGCAACCTCCAAAAGATCAAGGATTTGATTTCTGTTTGTCTGTTTTTGATTTAGATAGTAAGTGTTTTCTCCCTGCTCATCCATTTCTCGCGTTATAACAACAAGGTTGGAATCGACTGGGATCTTTCTGTCGGAATTATCAAATTGGAGGCTTACTCGTGCCATCTTTGGTCCACGGCGTGTTCCCTCAATATCATGGATCAGAGATCGTAGCTTGTCTACCCTCATTATCTTTGGTCTGTTTTCACCCAGCGCAAAAATTATCGCATCGAGTATGTTGCTTTTGCCAGATCCGTTTGGACCTGAGATCGATACAAGCCCAGGCTCAAAGTTTACAGTGCTGTTTGTGAATCCGAATGATTTGAAGCCAAAAATGTCAACCTTTTTGATATGAACCAATGAATACCTTTCAGAAACTGGTTTGTTAATCGAATACTGACAAGTTTAGTTGACTAAATTATGCTGTTTTGTTTAGTTTAGAATTGATTTTTTTGATACGATACGAAAAAAGTTGTAATGGACTAGGTCTCACAGATTACACATAACATGAATAGCAAATATAATCAATTATGGGGCAATGTTAACGAATGTCCATTTACCTATAATTAGGCCAAGAGTCAAAACAGAGGTGCTTGATAAAGCTAGGCTTAGTTCAGACTCGTACGCATGACTCTAATGAAATAGGGATTGCCACAATTTCTAAACTAGTAGAAAAACTCGGAAGACATGAGACAGACATTATTTGTCTTCCAGAACAATGGCTAAAGGAAAACAAGATTACTAATTTTGATATCGAATTCTCAAGATTCAAAAAAATTGCAAAAGAATATTCCATGACTATCATTCCAGGTGCATTTTATGAGAAAAGAAAAAACAGATACGTCATTTCATCTCCAATAATAGATCCAACGGGCGAAATTATTGGAATGCAGGAAAAGATTCATCCATTTGACTATGAGAAGGACCTAGTTAAGCCAGGCACAAAAACCAAAGTATTCAAAACTGCCTGCAAGTTTGGCATAATAATTTGCTACGACATGGTGTTTTCAGACGTTGCGCAGAGCCTAGTAAAGAAAGGCGCCCAAGTTTTGTTTTCCCCTTCAAGGATAGTCAAAAGGGGAATCATTCCATGGCACATGTATGTGCAAGTCAGGGCACTAGAAAATCGTATCCCAATATTGGCTGCAAATGTGCAAAACAATCGCTTTGGTGGAAATAGCCTAATTGTAAACATGTGCGAAAACGACAAGGTGATGATACCAAGCACACTTGTTCTAAAGGGGGAATCTGCAAAAGCGTTAGAATTCGACCTAACAAAATACGAAAAAAGTCGCAAAGACCGATTTTCTGACCACCAAAGATTTACCTAGATTTCAGGACGATTTTATAACCCAAAACACTACTAGAGACGTGATAGAGCCCGGAAATCCAGTACAAGACATCAGCATTACACCTAAGACAAGCGTTGAAGAAATTTTTGAGCAGATGTCAAAGTCCGGTGGATTCGAGTCAAGAAACGTTGCAGATGGATTAGAAATTCTTGCGACGATGGTTTCTGATAAGAGTTGCCTCAGGTTTTTGTCATTTGTAGGAGCGGTGGTATCTACTGGAACTAGAGGCATCATAAAGGACATGATCAAGAACAAATGGTTTGACGTTGTCATCACCACTTGTGGTGCACTGGACCACGACATTGCTAGGTATTTTTCAGATTACAAGGAAGGCTCATTTACAATGGATGACGGACAGCTTGCAGACCAACATATACACAGATTAGGAAATGTTTTGGTCCCAATGGAAAGCTACGGACCATTAATTGAGGAAAAAATGCAGGAAATCTTGGAAGAGTCGTACAAGCATGGCAAAAAAGAAATGTCGACTGCAGACATCACAAGAGAAATAGGAAAGAAACTTGGCGAAAACTCGTTCTTACATTGGGCATACAAAAATGAAATTCCAGTCATAGTTCCTGGAATAATGGATGGAGCAGTTGGAAGCCAGATTTGGCTATTTACACAGAAACATAATGA
>JAHEXS010000164.1 GCA_023252015.1 Candidatus Nitrosotenuis sp.
CTTTTTCAGATGCATTTTCGGTTTCAGTAAGATCAGCAGGCACAGTCTGCGTGTTTACTTCAGCAGTCTTTTGATTTTTTGAGTCTTTACGCTCAACATTAATTGTGATTATTCTTTGCACTTTAATAATAATTTGAGACGGATCACTTGTAGTGGAAAGCGCCTCTTTTACTTGCTTTAGCTTTGTTACGTCATCATCAGATATTCCCAATTCTTTTGCATGATTGATCATCGTATCAATTCGTACGATGTATTCATTTGCAAAGGATTTTGCTCTGTCGACTAGTTTTTGGTTGGTTTTTTCTTTAATCAGGCTTTGAGTGTCAGATATTGCAATTTTTAGATCATCGTATGTTTTTGCAACAGACGTCATGTCTCCTTTTGCAATATTCTCCTTGGCATTTTGAATTAATTCGTCAAGATTTGTAAAGTCAACTGAGATGTTATTTTTTGCAACGAGTTCCTTTAGTGTATAGACATAATTTTCCATTCTACTAATTGAGGCTTTGTAGTTAATGTTACTAGTTGGAGATTGTACGGTTGGAGAAACTTGTGGTGCAACTACCTTTGTAGTAGAAGAAAATGTCATACTTATTTGCTTGAAAATTCTCATTGCCGACAAAAAGTGCTGTTTTGATTGCTCTACATCCTGTTGTTTTACTGAATTAATCAACAGTTCGGTTTCAGAGTTACCCTGATCATACAATGCCTTGATGTCGCCTGGAACGTTATCTGCTCTGTCTAGCTGAAGTTTTACTTGGATTCTTGCTTGTGTGGCAATATTAACAAGTGAAGCTAGTTGGGAATCTGCCAATACTGCGGGTACTCCAGAAAATATCATACTTACAACCAAGGCAGTCAAAATAATCGAAAGTTTTGTTTTCATCATACGCTCTCCCTTTTCTTTAGTTTTACCAAATTCTGAAAGTCTTTTTTTTCTATCTCAATAATACCTTGTCTTTCAAGTCGTTTTACTGCTCTCCACATCGTGGTTCTGGGCAGGAGGAATTTTTTGCGCAAGTCCTTTTCAAATGCCTGGCCTCCGTTTTGGTCAAGAAAAACAACGAGTTTTTTGTCATCTTCCCTCATCTCTTGTTCTGATTGAGACGTATCTGCGCTGATCTCGTCTTCTGATTCAGGGTTTGTGTCTTTGCTAACCAAAATGGGCTCGATGGTTTTTTTGACTGCATGTTTAGTTCTTTTTATGATTAATGTGATTGTGGTAAGTGCACCTCCAATTGCAGCAACGGATGTAGCAATACCTACTATATTTTTGCTCAAAGTATCAAGTGTGTTGTTTGTAGAGTTGGCAGTGTCTTGTGCTGATTTTTGTTCCTGAATTGCGAGTTGCTCTGACTCTAATGCCAATTTGACGGCATCTGAATATTTTTTATTATCAAATGCTGAAACTGCTTGATCAAATTTTGCCTTTGCTAGCGGTGTTTTGATTCCACTGTTGTTTAGCTGTTCAATTAGAGTTTTTGATTTTGCGATTGATTCTGAGGCAGATTGCGCCGGTCCTGAAACTCCAAAGAAATAGTTTATTTCATTTGGCCCATGTGACAGCGACAAATGCGGTTTGTTGTCTAATGTTTCAACTAGATCTGGAAAATTGGTCATTCCAACTATGACTGTGTCTTCTGGCATTATCAGAGTGTAGTCTATTGGGGAATCAATCTTAAATGTCCAGATTTTGCCCTCTTTTGAAACAAGGTCATAACTATCATAATCTATAGAAACAGAAGAAGCTCCAAATGTTTGAATTTTGGCATTCTTACCATTGATTTCATACGTCAATAACAGCCCCTCTTGGTCTTGGGCCACAAAATTATCAATTGTTTTTCCAAACAGACTCACAGTTAGCTCTGGGTCTTGGATATCTGCCGTGGATTGTTGTGAAACATGAGTAGTGCCATCAGGATAAACGATAAGATCAAGAGTTTTCAGTGAACCAGACGAATGTTGAGCTGGTAGTATTACTGCAAGGATTATGCCTATGGCTAGAAGTGGTACCTTTAGCATTCTAATGATAATATCTGTAATCCTTACAAAAATCATTCCCTCGTCGACGTTAGGGGTCTCCTGTAGGCTACAGAGTACTACCTCTTGATTGTTCATAGTCTAATACCTTAAATTCATGGAATCGAGCACGGATTGAAATCTTCGGAATTCTTGGACAAATTGTAGGCCTTTTTCGGTTATCGTATAAAGGCGGTTTTTGTCTGTCCTTACAGATTCCACCAAGCCTGCACTAGATAGTTTTTCACATTTTTCTATCACAGCATAGTGCGACAGATTTGCTCTTCTTGATATTGCGGAGACAATAGTTCCTTGTCTTCCTCCTTCCATGGCGACATCTAAGATATCACCCATTATGCCCATTTCTGAGCGGTATTGTTGTTTTGACATGCTATAGTAATAGAGAGCGAGATTAATCAGGGACGTTTTGAAACTTCATAGCGGAACGCATAGCGGAACGGGCATTTCAAGCCCTGAAACACCTTGGAATTGGGTATTTTTTGGTGCGGGGAAAGAAAATGATGTTTTTGCATGTTGTTAGAAATTTTGCCAAAAGCAAGGTTTTGATCATAACTTTAT
>JAHEXS010000006.1 GCA_023252015.1 Candidatus Nitrosotenuis sp.
TTCAAGCAGTTTGTATGTTGCCCTGCTTCGGTATCCTTGTTCACGGGCTAGTTTACGATAGTGATCTCGCTTTGCATCAATCGGTTTCATTATTCATTCTTTTTCTTTGGTTTTGATAGTTCAGTAATTGTCCAGTCCTCAATCCAGCTGCACGTTCTTGGACTGACCTCGCCCTCCAAGCTGCATTTTTGCTCAACAGGACATACAAGGCATGGGGCATTCTCGATTGATTCGGTGCTTACCGGAGTCTTTTTTATCTTGAGCACATATGTCCATCTTTTGTTTTCAAGAATTTTTTCTCTGGTAATGATTCCCATTCTTTCTAGTTTTAGCGCAAGTCTTGATCCATCCCTGCTTGTTAGTTTGAATTTTTTCCAAAGCTCGCTTTGGATTATACCGTTGTCATAATTTGTTAAAAACAGGCAAACTCGGTTGGTCAGCTTTTCCATATCGACTTTTTCTATTTGGAAGTTTTCAATTTCCTCGTCGGTTAGTTGTTCTTCTAGCTCTTCGTCGAGTGTTTTTTCCGATTCCTCTTCTTCCTTTTTTGCTGTCTTGTCTTTTTTCGTTTCTTCTTTGGATTTTTTGTCTTCTTTTGCTGGTGCTTTCTTGTCGTCCTTTTTCTTTTCTTCTTTTGTTGCCGTCTTTTTTTCTTTGGATTTTTTGTCTTCCTTCTTAGCTGGCAAGTTCTTGTCTTTTTTTGTAGGTTTGTCAGAGGGTTTTGTTTTTGCCATTTTTTATCACGAAACTATAATGAATATTAGTGATTTTGTTTCAATATATAATATCGCATCTAAAATCTACTTTACGGTAAGATGTTTTTCGGTAGTTAGGAATTTGTTTCCGTCCTTGTCAAATAATTGCGCAACAAGCGAGTATTGTCCGGGTTTTTCGATTTTTTGTGAAAACTCTTCGTTTAGTGGGATTGTTCCACTGGTTCCATAGCACTGATCAAAAAACGCATGTTGCCCGACGGATTTTTTTGGACTGGTCGAAACATCAAACACCGTCATGTACAGGTCCCCGCAGTCATATGTAGGATCGCTTACCGAAACGTGCGCGACAATGTTGTCAGGTGCAGTGTAGTCATCCTTGATGCCAGTTATCGACATAGAGTCAGAACTTTGAGAAACCATTCCACTGTTTGGCGTGTTACTTAGGGCCAAAGAAAGAACGGTTCCTCCGAAAATGAATGAAAGTACAATTGGAATTACAAATGCTGCGACTGCCGTACCGCGAAGTGCCAACGTTTTTTTTAAGACTGCTTTTGGCTTTATATCTATTTATCAAATTGTCCCCGTAAAATTATGACGAATTGGCTCTGTTACATCTCGGTTGGCGTCAATATTCTCCATCACGTACCTGGATCCAGTAATCCTGAGTCGATGTGTCAAAGCTATCCGAGGTGTGCCAATAATTGAAAACATTGGTAGCGACCGAAGAAGCGACAGAGTCTGACGAATGAGTTAAATCGTTGCCAAGCAGATAGTCGCTAGATGAGGCTGCGAAAATTCAGAGTCCGCGCATATCGATGCATTCATGATTCTGGAGAAATAAAGGTGGGAGACTTGGCTGCATTTGTCGGGAGAAACGAAAGTGGCAAGACTACAATTCTTCAAGCACTTACCTTACTGAACAAGGACGAGCGCGTCTCGGATCTTGACATGTGTGATGAGATGACAGAGGAGCTAAAATCCGAAATGATTCTAGTAGAGGGACACTTTAATCTCATACCGACAGAGACAAAATTAATCAAGGAAAAATTTCCGCACATTCCAGACATATTTACATTAAGAATTTTTAGAACAAACAAGCGCGCCCAAGTCCAGTATGATTTTGGAAACATCAGGCTGAGCGATGAGCAAAACAAGGCATTAAACTCGTGGGAAAATTACACTGAAAAAATTCTTGACTTTATATCCACCATACCAAATCACATCAGGATTCAGTTTGATACGAGGTTCTTTGAGGGCCCGCCTCCAAGCAGTAAAGAAGCATACGTTAGGGAAATGACCGAGTTTAACAATAATTTGCAGATGCTTGCATCTGACGCGTCACAAATTTTGACAGAATGGGCCAAGTTTTACCAGAACACAGAAAAGACATATGATGATCTGCTGGTTGGCACGACAGAAAAAACAGCACTTGAGAATTTCATTTTGGAGCACCTGCATCCAAGATTTGTCTACTTTTCTGATTATAAGAAAATCTACGGCAACATAAATCTGGACGAGTACATAAAGGAGATAAAAAGGCCAGAAGGACTCGAATATGCAGAGGAATTCGACAAGGCGGAAACTGTAAGGAACTTGTTTTATCTAGCAGAGCTTGACACTGAAAAACTCGAAGAGTACAAGAACAGCCCCCCAAAGCTAATCAAACTACTAAATACCGCAAGCAGGAGGCTCACAGACAGACTCAACCCCGCATGGAAGGGAGACCCAATACATGTTGATCTTAGGTATAATCCGGGAAACGTGATGAGTGTTGTAATATCAGACGTGCATCGGGACGGAACCGTGACAAACACCGGCCTTCTCAGCAGAAGGGCAGAGGGGTTCAAGTGGACATTTTCATTTATCGTAAATTTTGCAGCAGAGACGCAAAAGGCAGAACTAAAAGAGGCAATACTTCTTTTGGATGAGCCTGCAAGAAACCTGCACCCAGCACAGCAGATGGGAATATCGGACTTGCTGAAAAACCTGGCAGGATCAAACCAGGTTCTTTATGCAACGCACTCACCATTTATGATATTTGACTACACCCCTGGAAATCTTTTGGTAGTAGAACTTGACAAGAGAAGACACCTGAGCAGAATCCATTACGACTACTGGAATGCGGATGACGCAACGCTGATTCCAATTCTTTACGGACTATCAAGGGGACTGGTGGAATCCATAGTGGATAGGGAAATTGGCACAAACTCAAGGCCGGTCATAATTGTAGAAACAATGTCGGACGCAATGTATCTAAACGCGTTTGACAAGTTCCTAGAGGATCCAAACATATCTATGAATCCACTAAATGTGGTAGCAGCATTTAGCAAAAATTCAGTATTGCCACTTGCGATATTTTACCGAAACCACGGACACAACGTCTTTGTAATACTTGACAACACCATAGAGTCAAAAAAGATTGCAGAGTACCTAAAGGCAAACGAGTTTACCGACTTGCAAATAATCTATCTAGAGCACGGAGGAAAGCAGATAGAATCTATGGAGGACTTAGTGCTTTCAGAAGACTATCTCCATGCGGTAAACCAGACATATGAAATCAAGCTAAGAAAGGAAGGCTACAGGAACCTTACAAAAGAAGAGGTAAGCTCAAAGAACAAAAAGGGAATAATCGAGGACATCCGTGCAGTTTGGACAGATCACCGAGAGGACGGCTGGAACGAGTTTGACGTTGAGGAAATAGCAAGGTACATTTGCGAAAAAATTGCCCTAAAGGAGGCGGATTTTCTTACAGACAAGACAAAGGACCAGTTCAGGTCGCTCTTTAGGCTAATTGCAGAGCGAATAAGACAGCAGCAAAACATCACTGCTCAAGTTGGACTGACCAAGTTCCAAAAAAGTAAGCCAAAATAGCACTTAAAGTATTTTACTCATGAATAGTCCCAAACTAACAAAAGGGTAAGTAAATAATGTTAATCGAAATAAAGTGAGTGAACATTGAGCCGAGTAAATTTTGTCATTTTTATTGCGTTGTCCATTTTATTTTCTGGAATAATCATACAGGGTAATGCGTTTGCAGATACCACTGCCAAGAGCACCAACTTTGAAAAGACAACAATAATTGAATTTGTAAACAACGGCGATATCCAAATAAAAACAGTAAAGATGTGGCTTGGGCAAGACGGCGGCGCTTTCAAGTCTTTTAAAACGGAAAAGAGCTGGACTGGTGCCAAGACCCCGCAAGGGTTGCTTGTATTTTCCACAGACAGTCCGGTAAGTCAGGGCGAGTCGGTAAAGTTTGGAATAAAGACAGAAATTGCCAACCCCGGAATAAATTGGAAAACAATTGATGCAAACGGCAATGACATTTCCATCGGAAAGGTAACTGCAACTCCAGACACACAACAACCACATGACAGCACCCCTCCAGTTACACCACCGCCAGTCACTGCACCTCCTACAAGCCCAAATTTTGACAGTGCCACATTTAGAATAATTCCTGAAAAGCCAAAGAATGGAGACAGCATTAGAATAGTTGGCGACGGCTTTCCAAAAAATCAGCAGATTGATTTCTATATCGATAACGAGAAAATAGACGACTTTATGAGCGATAATTCCGGCCATGTGGTCGGAAAGGTCAAGGTTCCAGTGAACAAACAGGCAGGAAGAACAGAATTCTCCCTTGCAGACAGCGCAGATCACAAAAAGACAATCAGCATCATAATTGAGCACGTAGACACTCAAGTGGTAAATCCAAAAGAAAAACACATCGCAGTGACAGAGTTTCCAGAAATAGTCCAGCCAGGCCAGACAGTCCATGTATCAGGTACTGGAAAGCCTGGTAGTACCCTAACAGTCACAGCCAAGGATCCCACAGGCAAGAAAATTTACGAAGTTGCAGTCCCAGTTGATATTCAAGGAAACTGGTCCCATGAAGTCGTAATACCTCCGGATGCAGGAATTGGCTCAAGGCAGGTAGACATTAGCGATGGAACCGAAACCATAACAAAAACAGTCAGCATAACAATTCTAAGCACAATACATTTGACGCCATCCCTGATTCAGTACAACCCTGGAGACACAATGGTGTTCAATGGAACCGCTACAGGAGGAAAGCCCATAGAAATAGTGATAAAAGATCCTATTGGTAAGGAAATATTTTCCGACGTCATACCAGTGGACGATTCAGGATTGATTAATTTCAAATTTGCAACTGATGCAACATCAACAAAGGGCACATATGTGGTGCTTGCCAGCCAAGGATCTGACATCTACGTTGTACGTGTAGGTGTGGGTGAGCCACCAGGAGCCAGCATTGTTGCCAAATTTGACAAGATCAATTACGCTACAAGCGACAAGGCAAAGATGACCATTCGCGGACCTGCAAATGTTAATGTTTCAATACTAATCTTAGATCCGTCAGACAAGCCAAAGGGCCAATCAGACTATGTAAAGCTCGGACTAAACGGACAGAAAGATTACGAGATTGATTTGTCAGACTACAAGTCAGGAGTTTATTCTGTTATACTAAAATACCAAAAATTCCAAGCGAATGAAATATTCACAGTCGGTTTGCAGACAGGGGCTGCTGGCGAAATAAAAATGCAGGCCACAAAACAGACATACCAACAAGGCAATGGCATACTTGTTTTGGGCTCAGCAAAACCAAACTCTTTGCTGAATTTGAAATTCACCGACCCAAGCGGTGCCATAGTTAGACACAAGGAGATCTTTACTGACAAAAACGGCAAATTCTCAGACTCGACATTTAGGGTCCCAGCAGACGGCGTCCAAGGAGTATGGACCGTAAGAGCAGAAAGCGGGGCAAACTATGCCAACGTGCCGATCAATGTTGTAAGCACCGTAGACAAGGGATTTACAATCAACACCGATAAAACAGCATACAAGCCAAAAGACATAATCAAAATATCGGGCTCTGGCGGAGGCAAGTCTCAAACTGTGGCAGTTACCATTTCAGATTCAAGTGGCAAAAAAATAGTAGATCTTAACACGTTTACAACTAGCGATGGCATCTTCAAAGTAGACTGGATCACGCCAACGGATATTCCGGTTGGAGAATACAAGATATCAGTAAAAACAGGAAGCAATACTGCAGAAGTAACATTTACCATACAGTAAGAGCAAGAAACGCTTTTTATTACTCTACACTCGGGTATCGATATGAATCTAAAAAATATAATTGCAGAATACCCAAACTTTCCAAAAAAGGGAATACTTTTTCGCGATATCAGTCCAATTTTGGCAAATCCGTCAGCACTGTCACATGTAGTTGACGAGTTTTCAAAACGGTTCCATGCAAACGATGTCGATGTTTTTGCAGGTATCGAATCCCGCGGATTTCCACTTGCCTGCGCACTAAGTCTCAAATACAACAAGGGCATGATAATGATAAGAAAACAGGGAAAGCTTCCAGGCAGCACAGTCAAAAAGTCATACGACATAGAATATGGAAAGGCGGTGATGGAAATCCAAAAAGAGTCCATCAAACCTGGCCAGCGCGTATTAATTTGCGACGACCTGCTGGCAACAGGTGGGACTGCAAAGACTGCGGCAGAACTTGTTGAGAAAGTAGGCGGAAAGGTAACAGGATTTGCATTCATGGTCGAATTGACCGACCTCCAAGGAATGAAGAAGCTGACAAAATACAGATGCGAGTCACTGGTGAAATACTAGTGGAACAAGCAGAGATAGGAATTTTTGGTGGGACTGGAATTTACGATTCTGGCCTCCTAAAGGAAGTAAAAGAAATCACAATAGACACACCATACGGAAAGACTTCGGATTCTATTACAGTTGGCATATTTGAGGGAAGAAAAATCGCATTCATGCCAAGACATGGAAGAAAGCACGCCATTCCCCCGCACCTGATAAACTATCGGGCAAACATCTGGGCCTTTAAGCAGATGGGAATAACTCGAATTATTGCACCTTCCGCAGTTGGAAGCCTCAAGGAGGAGCATGCTCCCGGAGACTTTGTTTTGCCAAATCAGTCTATTGATTTTACAAAATCCCGCAAGCTGTCATTTTCTGAAGAGGGACGAGTGATACACATTTCTGTTGCAGATCCATTTTGTCCTGAATTACAATCGGCAATTCTCAGAGCAGCTGATGCGCAAAAGATTCCAGTCCACAAAGACTGCACGTACGTATGCATTGAGGGACCGAGATTTTCCACCAAGGCAGAGTCCAATCTTTACCGCTCCATGGGTGCAGACATCATCGGCATGACACTTGTCCCAGAGTGCCAGCTTGCAAGAGAGGCACAAATTTGCTATGCGTCAATTTCTACAGTAACAGACTATGACGTGTGGGCAGAAAAGCCAGTCACTGCAAAAGAGGTTCTTGAGACACTCTCAAAAAATGTCGCAAACACAAAAAAAATTCTCACGTCAATTCCAAATGAGATACCGCACACAAGAAGCTGTTCTTGTGCAAAGGCGCTAGAAGAAGCAGAATTCTAGTCATCCACAAAGGATTCTTTGTCCAGTCCTTCGGGCAACGTGATGTTTCCCTGGATTAGGCTTTTTTGCAGATCGTCAATTATTTCGTTTGCATCAAACCCTAGCTTTTGCAGTTCCTTTTCTGTCGATTTTGATATTTTTGCACCAATATTGTGGCCGCCAATTCTTCCAAAGGCAATAGCTGTAAACGGAAAGGTGTTGTTTGAAACTACAAACGTACCCGTAATTTTTGCTGCCATTTGGGTTCCTTTGAGACTTTTGATGTTGACTAAAAGATCCATTGTAACCTAGATTTCCAGTGCCTTGTTGACGTGGTCGTCTATTAGAAAACTTGCATAGTATGGATCATCGATTTGGAAATTCGTCACCTTTAGTTCCACTACTTTGTCGTCTGGATTTTCTACCTTTATTGACCCGTCCTTCTTTAGTCGTACAAGATTCCATTTTTCCTTTCCTTTGAAGAGTTTTCTCACAAGAACTGCCCATTTTTCATCAGGGTCTATTTTTGGCATGCCCACATAATCTACAATTGATTCTATCCCAAGCTGTTTTTCTTCGCAGAATTTCTTTTTGCAAATTGCGCATCGCCAGATGTCCACCGAGCCGATAGTTCGCTCGCTTATGTTGATGTTTGTCACCCCAAGGTACGTTATTTCGTGTTTGCAGGTCTCAGTGTCGATGCTCATTATTTTTCACCTTACAAAAGTACTATTTAGTCCTTGCATGATCATAAGGCCTCTCCAGTGCAACTCCAATATTGTCAACGATTAGATTTTTTTTAAATTCGATGTGTTCACGGGCGCACATTTTTCTATACATGTTTACTGCCGTAAATCTCGGATGCATTGCCTCAAATGTCGTCTCAGACATGTCAATAAAGCCTCCAAGGACAACTAGTCTTTTTGCCACATTCAGCGCATCATCTTGAGTGATTCCAAGACCGGATGCAATTTGCGAAATATCCATTTTTCCTTTTGTCGTAACAAGCAAGAACACCTTTGCCTCAATCGGATTTAGCTTTACTTCGTTAATCAGATCGCTTTCTATGCGGCTCAGACTCATTAGGATTAACGTAATGATTTCTGTAATTAAAGTTGAACAACTAGGGCTGCTTTACTTTGAACAGTTTTTTTGCAATCTTGAGGGAAAAGCCCATTCCGATAAAGTGCACTATAATCCCAACCACGAGTGCGACGTACTTGTCGCCAGTGACAGACCAGACTATGAAAAATGTAGTAAGCGATGGAATTGTGATTATCAGCCCCATGAGGGAGCCCTTGAGAAAAACTTCCTTTGTCGGTCTCGCAAGTGGGCCTTTTTTATCCAATGGAACAGTTGGACTTGGGCGATAATAAAAATCAAAGATGCTTTATATTTTGGAGCATGGGAACTTAGGTGAATTGGCAAGCTATCGAAGAACATACTCTAATGAACAATCGCTTAACTTCATAATACCAATCATGATCATTCTGTTTTTGGGCATAGTGTACATCATGTCCTTGCGCTATGGTCAGGGCGCAGTCAGCTTCATTCTTGTTGGAATAGCTGCGGCTACCATGATTTACTGGGGATTCATCATAAAAAAGATGACAAAGCACGACAAGCCCAAGTACACCGCGCGCGATACTGAAAGCAAAAACTGGGTTTACGATCTCATAAAGGGCGAGGCCGAAGTTGTCTTTGTTGCAGAGGTGCCAGGCCCTGATGACAAGATAACAGTAAGGCTTATCGACGGAATATTGTATGTAAGGGGCGCTGGTAATTTCTCAAAAGAAATACCAATAGATGGAGCAACAGACATGCAGATACACGACTTTAAGTACAGAAACGGCGTCCTCACACTTCGAATTAGAAAGATTACAGACTCTTAGCTAGTTCGAGTTTTTGCGGAAGATAGATGTCCGTGATGTTTGTCAGACCATACTTTGAGAAGGCCTCTAGTTCTGCCTTTCTTTTAATTTTGAGAAATATTTCCAGCTCCGTTTTCCAGATTCCCTCTTGGTATCTTGGGTCCTTTTGCAAGTCGTAAATTCTTTTGATGTCGGACTCGGTCATCGGTATGGTTGGGAGCTTGTACTTTTCAATGTCGGATGCCCACACCCCGACCCACTTGGCATCTGGTACCGTTAGTTCCCTTAGGTGCGCTGCGTTTGCGGATCCTGATTTTATTACCATTGCAATGTGTTCTCCATACACGTCGCCGTCAGTCAGAATTACAACTGGCAGCTTCATTTGTTCGTGTAATCTCTTTAGGAGATACCTTGTTGCTCGCGGTGCCTGACCTGCAGTATCAACTATTATTGCCTTGAATTTTTTGTCTACCTTTTCTTCAATGAATCTGGTGAAAAGTCCACCTTTCTCTATTGCAATTACTAGTTCTGCGCTGGTATCAACCAGTTCTGCGCTGCTAAGACTTGGGCCAATTAGATACCCGTCGGGATGGTCAGAGAGGTTGGTTCTTTTTCCCTCGTATCCTGGAACGGTATACTCGATTGTCAGATCCCCAAACACGCTGCTTCGCTCCTCTGGGAATATGTGAAAGTCTTCACGCGGCCTTGCCAAGACTGCCTCTAGGTCAACTATGATATTGTCAGATTCCGGCTGGTCCTCAAATTCTACTTCGAATGCCTGCGATGAATAGTAAACGTCTCTAAGTGTGGATGATTTTTTTTCATGTACCAGCCTGTTTGCAAAAAATGCAAGCCACATTAGTTGCGTAAAGGATCGAAGCTGCGACATGTTTCGCGAGCTGCGAAGACTAGCTGTGTTTCCAAGTACGTACTGTCGGAGCTTTTTGTCATATACAATATTGCTGACTGATCTGCTCGGGACTGAAAACTGCGGGAACTTGCCCTTGTCCAAATCATTGTAGATTTGAGCGCCCTGACTTTTCAGTAGGCCTAGTAACGAATCTCTTTTCGCCGTTGCCACTTTTTCTGCTTTACTGCTCTTCGACTTGGACATTGTTTAGATCCTTTATCACTTTCTTGTAGTCTGGCTCTTTATTCTTACCTGCCAGTTCAGTTGAAAATTGTGCAATTAATGGAAGATATTTCAGATAAAGATTGGCCCTCTTTTTTTCAATTTCTGCAAGGCCGCGCTTTGACATGTATGTTGCAAGCTTCCTTGACAGATACTGGAGTGCAAGTCTGAGTTCTTTTTCAATTTCTTCTCTGTCTGCCACGTTTTCCTTTCCTACGGTCTTGTACGGGATTCTAGTGGAGCAGATGTGGCTCACTATTACGACTGGAGACTCGTTTTTTACCTTGTATCGGTTCCAGTCAGTCTCGTTTACCACCTTTAGTACAACGTCGCTCCCCTCATCGTATAATAGCGGAATTCTGTTTGCAAATCTATAGACGGTCATTTTTCCAGGAGGTATGTTTCCGCCATACGCAATTCCCATTTCAATTACAAACGGAAATCCTGAATATGCTGATGCGCTTCGCTGATATACCTCAAGAAAGTCAGGCTTGAAGAACTGCAGCATTCCCTTTCTAAGCGGCTCTTCGCCAAGCGGTGCCAGACAACTTGGGTCAGGTGTCAAAAAGTCCTCGTATTTTTGCAGCGAGTCGCTCAGCTGAACCAGTTCCTCGTTTGTAAAAGAGCCGATTCTTTTTTCCGCCTTGAGGTTTGCAAACTCGGAAAACTTGATTGCGGTTGCCTGCCCTATTCTCTGGAATCGTTTTGTCAGAAACGTGATCAGAGAGTCGCCCTGGACAGTGTTTGCCAGCTGCTTGTAGTACGGGTTTGATTTTGGCATTTCTAATGTAACTAGCTTTGCGTCCCCAAAGTCGTAATACGAGAGGCGCTTGTGTATGAGATCGATATCTTCTAATCTGATTTTCATAATCTTGTCAAAATCCATATTCAGAAACGACATCACTGCCACGATAACCCTGACAGGTCTTGATAGCGATGACCATTTTTTTTCTGCCCTTGCCATTATTCCCTCAAAGTTGAGATTCTTTTTTGACAGTCCAAGTTCTTTTTTCACCTTTTCAATCATTGCATTGTCCAGCACCGGAACCTGGTAGTGAGTGTCGGCAATCATTCTTCGGATGGTTTCAACGTCGACTCCGTGCGGGTGTGGCCTTATGATGGTGGGGGCAGGGGGCATGGTATCCACTATTCTTTTGTACTGGAATTTTTCGCCCTTCGGATCATCAAATGTTATTGTAGCATACGGGGTGATAAGGGATGTCTGGTAAACATAATCGCGAATTTTTGATCCTGCCTTGGAATAATCTCCGTCAAGTGTTATGCTGACGTTTAGCCCTTTTTTTGCCGTGTCAGTTGGTTTGTGCTTCATTATCACTGGCTTGTTTTTTTGTATGTCAAGCATCATGGTGTATTCGTGCATTGTTTTTCCATCAACTGAACTTGATACCGTAACTGGCTTGTTTGTTGTGATTTGTCCATATAGAATTGCCATTGTTGCGCCAAGCCCAAACATTCCCCTTGCCTGCTTTAGGCCAAACTTTGAGCCATACAGTACAGTTCCAAACGCAAGCGGTATCTGCTTTGAGTCCATTCCAGGGCCGTTGTCCTTTACAGTTAGGATGTACGGTTTTGGGTCTGGCTTTTCTGGATCCATGGCCTCAATACGCAGGTGGATGTCGGGCAGTATCCCTTGCTGGTCGCACGCATCAAGTCCGTTTTCTACAAACTCCCTGACTGCAGTGTATAGCGACCTAGTTGGGTTGCTAAATCCGGCCAGGTCTCGGTTTCGATAAAAAAACTCGCTTGGGGATATCTGATTGAATACTTCTTTAGACATCTTTGTTTTCCCACAATTGCATTCGGTCCATCTTTTGCCGTCTACGATCCGCTTCTAATTTGCCATACACCACACCGTGTCTGCTGCCGCTCGATATTGACGTGATTGCAGCTATTGCCATTTTGATTTGGTGTGGCTCTCCAATTATTGAAACGGTTTTTCCATAAACTGAGATATTTGTATTAGTAAGATTCTCCATGTTCGTCCTTGCTCTACCTCCCTCTCCAATTATTCTTCCTTTTATCCTTTCAATTTGTTGCGGCGACTTTCCTGCAAAATCTCTAAGATCGATTACGTGCAACAAGTATTCGCCAGTCAGCAGTTTCATTGCGTTTTCCGGAGAGAACCCTCTACCTATTGCTGATACTACTTCCATTGCCTTGAACGGTTGCATGTCATCTACACTGCCCTGTGTCATTATTTCAATTTCTCCTGACTCGCTATCTATGTTTAATTTAACGGAACAATTTTTTTCAATCAGCAGTTTCACTTTTCCAGACTTGCCAATCAGTGCGCCTACTCGGTCTACTGGAATTCTAATTATTTTCTCAAAGCTCATGATGTTATTTCAGTCAAAATGTCTTTTGGGTTTTTCACTGTCAATCCTCGCTTTGCAAAGAAATAAGTCATATTTTTAATGTCTCTTTCAAGGAAGTTTTGAGCATTGGGATGCGTTGTGTCAACTGCCGATCCAAGATCAAACAAGAGCAGACCAGAACCAGTCTTAAAGACATTATATTCTGAAAAGTCGCCGTGGACAAGCCTTGCGTTTCGGTATAATTTGGTCATAATCTCAATTGCCTGGGTGTAGTCCGATTCCTCGATTTCGGTTTCATGTAAGGTTGACGCCGGAATTCCGTTTTTTCCGATAAATTCCAGCGCCAAGACATTGTTTGACACATAGATTGGCTTTGGGACTGGAATGTTGTGCCTTGCGCACTGGCGGAGGTTTCTGTATTCCTTTTTTGCCCACAGGTACACCATGTTTCTTGTCCCGTGCTTTAGGCGCGTAAAGCGCGGATCTCCAACGATGTAGGCGGCGCGCTTTTTGAAACTGACCGTGGACACCAAGTACACCTTGAGCGCAATGTCTTGCCCGTCAGGCCCCACTGCCCAAAACAGAACGGACTCTTTTCCTGCCTTTACTATGCCGTTCACATATGAGATGACTTTGGCGTTTATCATCTCATATAGAGTAAACATTGTGGATTTGTCCAGGACTTGGTTTTCGACTTTGTTGCTGTCAAATCCGTCATCTAGGACCTTGCGTTTTTTCGCAAAAATCTTTTCGAACTTTTCTAAATTGTCATCGGTGCTTTCAAATTTTTCTAGATCGTGATCAGCGTTATCAAAATCATCAACATCGATATCGTCAGAAGACATAATGAGTTATGGTGTAATTTCTCGCAAACTAGAAATCTTTTGGAAAATGATCATTGTTCTTTAACCATTCAACTTGTGACAGAGTAAATCTCCATGTGATGTCTCCCCTTTCATCCTGCTTGAAATCCCAAGGAGCAATAATTACAACATCGTTGTCACGAATCCAAATTCTTCGTTTTAGTTTTCCTCTGATTCTTCCACGTCTTGTTTTTCCATCGGTGCATCTTACCAAAACCTGATCACTTCCCAGTAGCTTTATCACTCTGCCCAATAGTTCGCCTTGCTGCGGCAGTTGAATATCTTTTAGTTCACTCTCGTTGAGTACTTTTCTCTTTCCCAATACTTAGGTAGACAAATTTTTGTATATATTCGTGGTGGGCTCTCAAACCTATAGTCAATCGGTAATTATACAATAACCTACCCGAAGAGCACCGAACGTTGTTTTGTTCTTGTTGCAAGTAGTTGATAGAGACATCAACGCTGCAAAAAACATTCTTGCTAGAGGCACACGGGTCGTGCCAGACGCGATACAAGGTGAAGCGATGAAGCAGTCAAAAGATGCAAGAGCAGATTGTGGTTAGATCAATTGCAGATTTGACAGAGCCTCGTGGTGTTTACATTTTGAAAACAATCAGAAATGGAACATTGTCAATTTCTTTTACACCTTGTCTTGTTCCAATTTTCAGATTAATTGACATGTCAATTGTTTCCTTGCCAGCCATGTTCAGTATTGAGGATTTTTTCATCAGATCTTCTGCTTCGCTTCGTTCTACTATTCTTTGTCCGAAATAGCTCTTACTGATGTTCATGTAAAAATCATCTTTCCTTAGAACTCTGCCGACTAGATCCTCATCGCAGATGTTTAGCATCAGGTTATTTTGGTAATTGGTTGTGCGAATTGAAAATAGCATTTATGCGTATTTGCCTTTAAGCGATGACTTTGCGCCGCACGCCTCACATACGAGGAATGTTATTCTGTTTTCCTTTTCTATTTTGGTGTCAGGGCTCTTGCAGGTTGGGCATTCAAGATAGTCCTTTACGTAAATTTGAAACAAGTTTACAAAGTCATGCGGATCACGCCTTCCAACAAAGATTGCCTTTTCTCCGCTTCTTTCGGCAGGTGTCGCAAACTCTTTTGACAAATATTGCAGGAACTTGTCGGGGTCGCGTCGCAGTATCTTTGGAAAGTCCAAGAAATTTCGCAGAATTGTTCGCTGTCCTTCCCATATGACATCAGGTGATGGAAGCTCAAATCTCTCGTTGCCGTCGGATTTTTTTTCAGATACTTTATCCTGAATTCTCTTTAGGAGTTTTTCATAGTCGGATTTTGTCAATGTTTCAGTATGAGGAAACTGCCTATATGAGTTTAGTTAAAAAGGAGGATGTGGTATTTTGCTTTTCTATTCCATCTTACCGATTCGAAAAACGTTAGTTCCACATTTTGGACAAGTGCCTTTTACAGCTGGTCGTCCGTTCTTGAGCTTTGTTTCTTTTGGATTTTTTATGTCTCTTTTTGCTCTACATTTGACACAGTAAGCTTGAACCATTGTGAACAAACTAGGATGTGCGTGTATTTAGGAGGAGGCTGTAAAAATTATTTAACTAACGATTAGACGAGTCTAAATTTATTTTCCGCCAAAGTTTCACTTATTATATAGTAGTGTGATATTTTGGGCAAATTACGGGATCAGGATCGTAAAAAAACACCCAGAACACAAAAACGCGTCTTTTTGAGAGAGGCAATTACAATATAAATAACATTTTTCAACTAAATCGAGTTGAAACAGAAAAAAGGTCTCATCATAACGGTGATAATACTTGCCGCAATTACGGTAGGCAGTTTTACAATTTGGGTAATGCCGCAAGGAACCCAGGCAAAATTTGTAGTATCGGATGCAAAAGAAAACTTGGACGGAATCATAGACCAGCAAAAGACAGTCGCAGACTCGACGTCGGAGGAATTTGCAAAAATGACAAACGTTCAGATTACACCTGACAACTACATCAACATTGCGCAGATTTCATCGTCGCAGGTAAACTCGTTCATAATCACCATTGTCCAAAGCGACATTCCAGAAGAATGGCGCGAGAGTTATTCAGCGTACACTAGTTACTTGCGGGCCTACAACTCGTACATTCAGGAGACAATAGTTGTGGCAAACAAGCTAAAGGAAAACCCCGGAGTAGACATTACAGAAGACAAGATAAAGATTGCAACCATGCTAAACGACGCAAACTCGATGATAGACGTCTCACAGAAAGCAAGGCCATAATCTACGGCTGGATTCCTATTTCTAATATTTTCAATGGTTGGAAATGGTTAATAGGCAATTTCATATCAAATACTAACATTGTCCCTAAAAGATAGCAAGCTGGAAAAAAATCTTGAAAACCTCACAGCTAGTAGATTGCTAGTCATTTGTGTAGACAGGGACGATGACGTTGGAGAAAAGGCTGGCGTTGCCACTCCAGTAGTTGGAAGAAACGCGTGCATCGAGGCCGCTCAAAAGCTTGCCCTGGAAGATCCGGAAGACGCGGACGCAAACTCGATTTTCTATGCAATAAAAACATACGAAGACTTGGCAAGAAAAGGATACCAGGCAGAAGTCATAGTGGTTGCAGGGGTTGGAGACAGGGGAGTAGAGGCAGACGAAAAAATTGTCCGCGAGGTAAAATCAGTCCTTGAAAAATTTTCTGCAAACGGCGCAGTCATAGTGTCAGATGGCGAGGATGACGAATCAGTAATTCCAATCATACAAAATGTAATTCCAATTGTTTCAGTGCAGCGCGTTGTGATGAAGGTCAGCAGGAGCGTCGAGTACTCCTATGCAGTCCTTGGAAAATATCTAAAGATGATTGCTTATGATTCCAAGTATTCAAAATTCTTTTTGGGAGTACCGGGAATTCTTTTATTGATTGGAGGAATCGGAACAATATTTGGTTACACTCAGCAAATCTTTGCTGTTCTGATTAGCATTTTGGGCGGAGCATTTTTGATAAGAGCATTTGATGTAGACAGGGCATGGTCCTCATGGGCAAAGCCTACGCCGGCAGGACTCATCAGGGCGTTCACAGTAGTAGCTGGCATAATAATTATTCTGGCATCTGTCCTGTCTGGATTTTCTACGATTCACACAAACATACTTGATCCAAAGATCCTAGGTTCCGGCATTCCAAACATAATTGCGGACAAGGCAACGCTTGGCCAGTTCATTGCAGGAGCATTGCCGTTTTTGTGGATGGGAATAGGTTCAATATTTGGAGGGATTCTGCTGAGCAACTGGCTCAAGGGAAGCCTCAGGCAAATAACGGACGTTCTAAGGCTGATTGTTCTGATATCGCTATACCCTACAATATACCAGTTCACGAATCTTTTGGTATTTGATCAGAGCTCGTTTACCTTGATTCCGCCATTCCTTGCAGGCCTAGCAATAACGCTGATATCTGCCACGTTCTTGTTCCGCAAGTACAGGAAAAAGAAGGGTGGCGAAGTACTAACAGAATAAGCTGCAGAAAAGTTTAGCACAGTCCGGCAAACCATCTAAATATTGCTGGCAGTACCTTCGTTTGATCCAAAAGATGAATGGGATAAAAGAAACAACACTTTACCTATCTGGCTTTTACAAGTTATACGCACGTAGACTAGAAAGCGAAATCAAAAAGGACGCAATCCCAAACCACATAGCGGTCATTCTTGACGGAAATCGAAGATGGGCAAAAAAGGCACTCGCCGCATCGGAAAAAGGCCATACACGGGGAGCAGATGCCGTTGAAAATCTTTTGGACTGGTGCGAAGAACTTGACATCAAGATAATCACGCTCTATGTTCTATCCACTGAAAACCTGGAAAGAAAGGACAATGAGCTTGAGTACTTGTTTCAGCTAATACACCAAAGACTTGAAAAATTATACAGTGATCCTCGAATCCACAAAAACAAAATGCGGGTAAAGGCAATCGGCAGAACCGAACTACTTCCAGGATTCATCAACGATGTGCTGAAAAGACTGGATGATGCAACCAAAGACTATGACAGGCATTACCTGAACATAGCTATCGCATATGGTGGACAAAACGAATTGGTAGATGCGATAAAAAAGATAGGGACAAAAATCAAGCAAGGAGAACTGGAAATTAATAATATCGATAAAAATGTAATAGAATCAAATCTCTATACTGCGCACCTTCCCCAATCTGCGCCGGATCTGATACTTAGGACGTCAGGCGAGCAACGACTCAGCGGGTTTTTGCTGTGGCAAAGCGCATACAGCGAATTGATATTTTTAGATATTTTGTGGCCGGAATTTAGAAAGATTGATCTGATGAGGGCCATTCGAATTTTTCAAAAAAGAAACAGGAGAACAGGGAGATAAAAAACGATGTTTGACGAAAGATCTGCAGGGATTGTGCTTTTCAGGGAAGAATCTGGTAAAAAGATGTTCTTGCTGCTTCATTATCCTTCAGGCCACTGGGACTTTATCAAGGGGAGAATAGAAAAAAACGAGTCACTCAAACAGGCAGCACTCAGAGAGGCAATGGAGGAAACTGGCATAACGGACATTGAGTTTATCGACGGATTTGAGGAAAAAATACAGTACGGTTATCAGTTTAGTGGAAAGGCCGTAAGAAAGGAAGTCGTATTCTTTTTGGCAAAGACGAACACCAAAGGCGTCAAAATTTCACACGAGCATTTGAATTACATCTGGCTTGAGTTCGATGAGGCGCTGCAGAAAACAACATACCAAAACGCAAAGAACCTTTTGATGAAATCAAAAAGCCTAGTATTTAGCTAAATCAAACAAGGACTTGGCAGTTTCCTTTGGATTTTTTGAGTTCAGTATGGTTCTTCCAACTATAAGATAGTCCGAGCCAGATTGGATTGTCTTTTGTATGTCTCCCCCCTGGGTACCTATCCCCGGAGAATAGATGTTTACTTTGCCCTTGCTTTTTTTCTTGCAGAATTTTACTATATCTGGAAATGTCGCACCGACAATGATTCCGTCTGCACCAAGAGACGTTGCCCATTCCAAAAACAAGTGATACAGAATTGTCTTTTTTGATTTTAGTTGGACTTGGAGCTCGTATGTCAGCTGCGCCTCGGGTGAGCTCATGTGACACAGTGAGATGACGCCGTTTTGATTTTTGTGAGCATATGTGATTAGCTTTTCTAGATTTCCAGGTCCCATCATCGGGTTTACTATTACTGCATCAAATCCCAGATTCCAAAGCGTTTGCGCAGTTACGTCGTTTGTGTTTCCAATGTCATTTAGCTTGATGTCTGCAATTGTCTGCAGGTTGTGATCATGTGCTATTTTGTTAATCCGCGTGATCTGTTTTTGGCCAAGTGGCAGCAAGAGATGAAAGTTGAACTTTATTGCACAAAGATACGGACTGAGTGTCTTGATGTTTTGAATGGTCCTGGATTCTATATCGGCAGTGTTGCTTTCATAGTCATTTGCAAGAATTAGGGGGCTTTTGTCAGAAGAGATTTTTTTGATCCTATTCTGGAAGCTAGCCATAGTTAATTATCGGATGTGTCTCTTGGAGCTTTATTATCTTGATATACGAATAGCCGTGTTCGTTTAGGTTGTCAGTAAATACGGGAACATTGCCGTTATGCATCGCATATTTGAGGAACGGCTGCTTTGGTTCAGAGTCAAGCGCAAAATGGCAAAAGTATGACGGCCCATCCTCGTTAAAGTTCATGAAGACACCTAGCAGCCACTTGTCATTGTGCGGGAATGCAAAAAGTGGAAACGGTGCCTCTTCGTAGCCATAGCTTAGCTTTGCAAGGCTTGCAAGGTCTTCTAGTTCCAATAATTCGTACTTGTCATGCTCGGCGTCAAGTATCGGTTTTAGCGATGCAGGCAGGGACTTTATTTTTACTATTGGTGAGTAAATTTTTGTAGACTCGGATATCGAGTCAACTACGCCTGCTTCTTCCTTTCCGTTCTTGAATCCATACGAAAGATAGTGGCCAAGCTTGTCTGCGTGAACGTAGTAGATTATCGGGCGCTCCTTTAACAAGTCCATTTGGATCGAGAGTATTTTTTTGCCATAATAATCGTGAAGAAATGATATGCGTGGTGTTCGCTCAAGGGCGCACACGAGGCGTGAAAATTCTAGCTGTGATGCAAGCTGAACATAATTTGGGGATTTTGGTTTTTCCACAGACATAATAAAGTAATTGACAAATTAAAGCTTGGCAAAAATTTTGAGCTACACGCGCATGTCGATGATATCATCAACACCCGCACCCGTACCAATCAGCAGGACAGGCACGTTTACCGCGTCCTCGATTTTTGTTATGAATGATTTTGCCGCGTCGCTTAGCTTGTCAAATGACTGCATGTGTGCGCATTCTGGAAATAAAATGTCTAGTTTTGTCAGGGCAATCTGCGTTGCGCTGTTCAGCAGTATCGCTCTTTTTGCGAGGCTGAAATTAAATTCGGCCGCACGTCTCTGTCTACCGGTTACGGTTCCTACTTCGGACCATCCCCTTGAGGCAGTTTCCTCTGGAGAAAGCTCGCCTTCCATTACTCCCGTTCCCACGCGCGTTACGTACGATTTGAAGACAACCATCACATCATCTACGTTTTTTGGCCCAAGGCCAATGTCTGCGCATATTCCAGAGGCAGTGACGTCCTTTGATGTTACAAACGGATAGGTTCCATGCCATAGCGAAAGAAACGTCCCTTGAGTTCCCTCAACTAGAACGGCTTCGTCTTTTTCCAGTGCGGAATTAATCTCGCCTGGAACATCTATCAGGTATTGTTTTAGGGAATCAATCTCTTTTGCCATCTTTAGCGTCCTCATTGCCCTGTCTGCATTTGCAGGACCAGTCCCAGAGCCAGTGCTTCCAATTTTTTCTTTTAGCATTCCGCCAGAATCTGCCTGCAGGTGACTTTGTTCTATTATGCCGCAGTTAAAATCAACAAATGTTCTGTCAGATACGTTAAACTCTGAAATTTCTTTGTGGAGCACATCCGGGTTTACAACTACTCCAGGTCCAACCATTAGTCGCGCCTTTTTGTTTAGAAATCCACTTGGCAGCATTCGGACCTTGTATTTTTTGTTCCCATCCTCGATGGTGTGTCCGGCGTTTGGGCCTGCTCCGCCCCTCACCACTATTGTCGGATTGTCCTTTTGTGCAAGGTATGAAATGATTTTTCCTTTACCCTCATCTCCAAAAAATCCACCAACCACAACTGTCGAAGGCATGTGTTGGCTCAACGTTTTGACTTATTTAAGCTAATTATTGGGAATCGTCTAATACAATTTTAATGTCCCAGATCTAATCCATGACGTGTCAGAACCAAACTATGCTGGAAACATCATAGTCAATTTAGCTAGCCTTCCAGATTTTCTCCGAAAACCTATCCTCAAAAAAAGAATGGAGGAATTCTTTACAATGAATCTTCCAGAAAAACAGGAAATAATAAACAACGCACTAGAGGCTGGGCCGACAATCCCTTTTCCAAACTTTTCAAAACTATTTGCCACGTGGCTTGACATACTGGCCACCATATCCGAAGAAAAAAGGACCATAATGTTTGCAACCTATATTTCAGAGATTACAAAAAATCCCCAAAAACTAGTACCGTTCAACTTGGATGGAATCTTGGAGATTTTCCTATCGCTGGAAAAACCAAAGCAGGATGCCATATCAGATACAATCAGGAACATAGTTCTCAAGATATCAGACGAGGACAAAAAGAGACTGTTCCTAGTAATGCCGCAAAGCGCAAAGGCGCGTCTTGGAATCTAGACCTGAGGCTTGTCAGGCTTGCGGTTGTCCTCATTTGCAAAGTCAATTACATCGCCTTGCGGGGACAGCACGCCTGCAAAGATTTTTTCGTTCTTTTTTAGCAGTTTTCTGTGATCTGGAAGAGACATGTCCAATCGCAGTTCATTCATTACCATGATTCGGTATTCCTTCCATTCCTTCCAGCACTTTTCACAGCACGGATAAGTGGCAGCTGTCGGCTCTAGCTGAACAGAGTCAGGAATTTCGGATTTGCATTTTGTGCATGTTCTTGCCATGCCTAGACTCCATATGATGTCAA
>JAHEXS010000165.1 GCA_023252015.1 Candidatus Nitrosotenuis sp.
GATCAACTCAATTCCTGCAAGAATTCCAAAAATTCTCGTAATCGATGAAGGATGGATGCTTTTCCAGATGGCAAGCGCCGGACGATTCTTAAACATGATTGCAAGAGTGGGAAGAAAATTCAATGTTATTTTCATGTTCATTACACAGCGGCCTGAGGATGTGATTGAAAATGATTTTGGCAGGGCAATCGCAGACAACGCCGGAACGAAAATATTTTTACAAAATACTGAACAGGCGTCTGAGAAAATAAAAAACGCAATGGTCCTATCTGATCTTGAAGCGGACATGCTAAAGTCGTTTGGTAAAGGAGAGTGCCTCTTTCTCACCAAGGATTACCGACTAAGAGTGCAGATATCACCAACAAAAGAAGAACTCAAAATATTCTCAACTACCCCCACGGAGTTTTGAATTAGGCGTTTTGTTTTATGTAAAGAAAATAGAAAAAACGACGCTGGTAAATATGATTGACGATAAGTCAAAATGTAAGTAGGATAGAAAAATGGGGTTCTCGGGTCGTGATGGGACTTTGACTCGCCTGAAGGTGAGTTGAGAACCTTGTCGTATATTCCAAAACCTATCTTTTAAAGATATTCCATTTAAATAGAAAAGCGGCGACGGAGGGATTTGAACCCCCGAGCCATCACGACCCTAGCTCTTCAGGCAAGCCCAATTGGCCTAGCTCTGGCACGTCGCCAACAAGTGATCTCGAATTAACTGATTGGTATTAAGGATGAAATATTCTACTCGTACTTTTGCCCAAATGAATTCGGTGAAATCAACTGCTAATTTACCAGTGTTTGAAATCACCATCTAATTGCCTATAGGGGCAATAGAAAAGAAGACCACTTAATCTTGATAGAACCTTTTGGACAACATTTATTTCAACGATCCCATCGGATGGAATCATGGCTTTAGTTACGACATCAAAATCTAACGGAATCTGTACTGTAAAAATCAACAGGCCAGACAAGCTAAACGCAATGAATACAGACGTTGCAAAAGAAATAATCCAAGTCTTTACGCATCTGGACACCGACCCGGAAGTCAAGGTGATAATCCTGACAGGTGAAGGCGAAAAGGCATTCTCCGCAGGTGCAGACATTGAATACATGTCAAAGATTACCGCAGACGAATCAGTCGAGTATGCAAAGCTTGGACAATTGGTAACTGCAACCGTTGAAAACGTAAGCAAGCCAACAATTGCAGCTGTAAACGGATTTGCACTTGGGGGCGGATGCGAGCTTGCAATGTCATGCGATATTCGAATAGCATCAGATACTGCAAAGCTTGGACAACCAGAGGTAACAATCGGCATTCCACCTGGATGGGGAGGAACCCAGCGCCTGATGAGAATTGTCGGGATTGCAAAGGCAAAGGAGCTTGTGTACACTGGAAAAATGATCAAAGCAGACGAGGCAAAAGAAATTGGCCTTGTAAACCACGTAGTTCCACTAGCATCACTAATGGAGGAGACTACAAAGATGGCACAGACAATAGCAGCAAACTCTGTTTCCGGCGTTAGAATGTCAAAAATAGCAATCAACAAGGGACGAAATGCAGACTTGGACACTGGTCTTGGTATTGAGCTTTTGGCATGGAGAAACTGCTTTACAGATCATGACAGACAAGAGCGAATGACTGCGTTTGTAAACAAGTCAAAAAAATAAGCTATACCTAACTTCTTTTTATTCCTACTATGTCAGGTGTCAAAAGCTTATTATAATTTGGAGCGGCAATTACACCATGGCAACTGAACAAACACAAAAGCTTGTAACCGTCACGCCAAAAGCCGCAGAAAAAATCTTGGAATTCATGAAAGAAGAGGCAGAAAAGCCACAATTCCTAAGAGTTTACGTTCAAGGTGGAGGATGCTCAGGACTCTCATACGGCATGGGATTTGAAGCCAAGCCAGAAGAGGACGACACTATAATTGAGGAATCTGGAGTAAAACTTCTAGTAGACAGCTACAGTCAAGAGCATCTACAAGGAGCAAACATTGACTATATCGAAAGCCTGATGGGATCTGGATTTAAGATAAACAATCCAAACGTCACAAAATCATGCTCATGTGGTCACTCTTTTAACACAGAATAAATCTTCAATTTTTATCATTTTTGAAATTTGTTTTTAGCGCGAGCTGCTTTTCGTTTTATGCCGTGATAAATTCAAAGAAATGCATCTTGCACATTTCACTAAATGAACACGTGTCGTCAGAGGTGGGATTTGAACCCACGAGTGTTCAGGCACATTTTACTCTTCAGGTAAATGCCATACCATCCCAGGCGACTCTGACGTCAATAAAAGATATGTAAAACACAATAGGCTGACGCGCGTAAGCGTGTTAGGTAAATCTGTTCGAGCACATTTACTAAATTGACCTTGTCGTAAGATGAGGTCGTTTACTCTAGAATTTTTAATCGTTGTTGAATATTTTCTAAGTATGATACACAGTCATATCCATTACGGAGCGGATGTTTTCACAAGAGTGAAAACCGGCTTAAAAAGCAGGTTTTCTTTTATGTTGTGAAAAACAATGTGCTATCATTCATAATTGCAGCAATGATTATCGGGATTCCAATTACAGAA
>JAHEXS010000166.1 GCA_023252015.1 Candidatus Nitrosotenuis sp.
GTCGTAGTTGTGGTTGCAGGCTCTGGAAGAAAGCCAGGCATGACAAGAATGGATCTTTTGAAGATCAATGCAGGCATAGTAAAAGACGTTGTTGAAAATATCAAAAAATATGCAAGTGATTCCATTATTGTCCCAGTTACAAATCCGCTTGATCCAATAGTCCACATCACATACAAGACATCAGGGTTTGACAGAAGCAGAATTGTAGGTATGGGAAACATGCTTGACCTATCAAGATTCATCCAGTTTATCCACGAGGCAACTGGTCATTCCAGAGACTCGATACGAGCACTAGTAATCGGAGAACATGGAGAAAGCATGCTTCCTCTTCCAAGATTCTCAACTGTTTCAGGAATTCCACTATCAAACATACTGTCAAATGAAAAGCTGGACCAACTAGTCCAAGACACAAGACAGGTCGCAGCAAAGGTAATTGAGCTTAAAGGTGCAACGGTTCATGCCCCAGGAAACGCCATATCTGCAATAGTTGAAGCAATACTAAAAGACAGAAAAAGAGTAATTCCGGTTGCAACTCCACTTGACGGGGAATATGGACAGCACAATGTTTCAATTGGAGTTCCAGCAGTAATTGGAAGAAAAGGTGTTGAAAAAATAATCGAGCTAGACTTGAACCAGCAAGAAAAGGAATGGTTCAACAAAGGAATCGACAGCGTCAAAAATGCGCTTGCAGGCATCTAAACATGATCAGTTTTTTAATGAAATCTAACAACAATCATTATTGGAAATAATTGATGTTTTAGAATCGCTAAAGGAAGGAAAAATTAGCGTATCAAAAGCAAAAAAGCTCCTATCACTGTATTCCATTGAGAAAATCGAGGATTTTGCCCAAATTGACATGGGACGAAGATACCGAAAAGGCATACCAGAAGTGATTTTTGCCGAAAGAAAGCAGCTTGATGAAGTAAAAAAAATAATCAAAAGAATACTTGCAAAGTCAGACTCCGTTCTGGTTTCAAGAATTGCAAAGCAAGACTATACCAAAATGATCAGTTTTGCAAAAAAAAATAAGCTCAAAATTAAACAGGGAAAAAACACGACTGCCTTGCTTTTTTACAAAAACGCATCAAAGTCAACTGGCGGAAAGGTCGGAATCATTACTGCCGGAACGTCAGATATCGGTGTAGCTGAAGAGGCGAGGCTTACGTGCGAGGCAATGAATTGTACGTGCATTTGCAGTTATGATGTAGGAATTGCAGGGCTTCACAGGACATTTCCAATCATAAAGAAATTCGTTGAGGAGGATGTCGACGTGATTGTTGTGGTGGCAGGAATGGAGGGCGCGCTAGCATCAGTTGTGTCGTCATTGGTTGAGGTACCAGTAATTGGATTGCCAACATCCGTTGGATACGGATATGGAGAAAAGGGAGTTGCGGCCCTTGCATCAATGCTTCAGAGCTGCACCTTGGGATTATCAGTGGTAAATATCGATAACGGAATAGGTGCAGGAGCAGTCGCAGCAAACATTGCAAACAAAGTAAAAAACTCTAGAGGTTAATAATTCCAATATTTCCAATCTCTTTTCCGATACCAAATCCCAATAACGCAATACCAGTACCAAGTCCTGCCATTTCTAGTCCGCCCTTTAGAATACTGGTTTTAGCTAGTCTGGATTTTAGTGCGCCAACCAAAAACGATGCAGTCAAGCTCATCCCAACCGCAATCACAATCGGAGTGTATCCATGTCCAAAGAGAAACGGAATGATCGGCAGAATGCCTCCAAGCAAAAACGCACCAAACATCCTAAATGCACTCTTTAGTGGATTTCCCAAGACATCGACGTTTAGCTTTAGCTCCTCAGTAAGCATTGTGTCAAGCCAGACTTTTTTATCAGACGTTATCTTGTTGACAATTGTCTCTAATTCTTTTCCGGAGAATCCCTTTGCTATGTAAATATTCTCAATTTCCTTGCGCTCAACATCTGGCTTGTTTTCAATTTCCCATTCTTCACGTGCAATTTCGGATTTTAACAGTTCCCGATGGGTCTTTACTGCAAGATAATTCTGCACCGCCATTGCCTTTGCCCCAGTAAACATGCCAACAAGTGCCGCAAGCATTATGATGTTTGATGAGATGTCTGCGCCGCCAACTCCTGCAGCTATACCTAGGGAGGTGTTTATTCCATCTCCAAAACCAAAAACAAAATCCCGGATTCCACTAGACTCAGACAGATGAGGCTCAATGTGCCGCGGCTCGGAAAACTCGGTCATTTGCAAAATTACTTGATATCAGCATAATTTAAGCTTGAAAAATCAGGGAGCAAATAATTTATACCATATAGAAAGCTGGTAACGTAGTTGGCTGGCAAAAGAATAGTTCTTACTGCGGACCGTAGTTTGATGACTAATTATCGTGGTAATTTCCTGTATGGCTTTATTGCATGTGGGCCGTATGAGCTCCTCCCAGAATGGGTCTTTGACAAGGTATTTTGCCCCGCAGTTGAAACCGACCCAGTAACAGGCGAGGCAAAAGTAGCACAGGTTGGACTCAGAAGAGTCGAAAGTGCATTATTGCAAGGATATAGAAAAGATGAGATTTTCATTGCAAATCCGGA
>JAHEXS010000053.1 GCA_023252015.1 Candidatus Nitrosotenuis sp.
TTTCTGTCAATGCGTCAATTGAGGCTGCGCGGGCAGGAACTTTTGGAAGGCCTTTTGGAATAGTTGCCGCAAACATGAGTGAGTTATCTGATGAAACGATAAAAATTACTGAACGAATGCGAAAGGACACAAAGGAAATACTGGAAGTTGGCACCCTGATAAAGTCGCAATCAAAAGAATATCGTGGAAACAGACTGTCTGATTTGGCTTTGGTCAACATTGATCTAATCGATCGTAACTTGTATGAGAGAACCGCCGATGTGAGGTGGTGGGCAACTGATGGCAACGTAGTTGACGCGTTAACGAAAAAAACCAAAGATGTGTACGAGTCTGCATCACAACGTCTCAATGTTATACTGCAAGCTTATACTGTTTACTATGACCTGGTACTGGCTGATGTAGATGGAAATATTGTAGTGAATGGTAATAAAGAAAAATATTCTTCGGTAAACACCAACGTTGTAAACACAAAATGGTTCACAAGTGCATTTAGGACAAAAAGTGGCAGCGAGTTTGGATTTCAATCTGTAAACCGATCTCCGCTCGTGAATAATGATCTTGCCATAGTTTACTCAGCAGCTGTACGCGAAAATGGTGACACCAAAGGCAAGATAATTGGAGTTTTAGGAGTAATTTTCAAGTGGGAATCGCTCTCTCAAACAATAATTAATCATACCCCAATAGACGAAGACGAAAAAAAACACACTAGAATTTGTATTGTTGACCATGATGGATTGATACTAGCTGACTCTGAGGGTAAAATGCTAAAAGACACACTGCAATTTGACAAAAAAACGAGTCTTTTTGGAGAGAAAAAGAATTACATGTTTACAGAATATGCAGGCAATCAATGTTGTATTGGCCATGCACTTTCTCCCGGATTTGAGAATTATTCGACTGGCTGGCATTCGGTTATAATACAAAAACTAGTCAATTCCAGCAAAAAATCAAAATCATAATTTCGCAATAATCTCACTCGCTGCTGAAAGTATCAATCTACGTAAAATAGTCGTGTTTTGCATTTGGCAGTTTGCTCATGTCATTTACAAAAACGACAAAACTCTAGTGCTCATATTCAATAATGTATATTATGCCTGATTCTCGTCTTTGAATTAGAGCATGAATGATGTTTACGTACTCTGGGTAGTATTTTCGCTATTTGTTGGCGTTTCACTTGCAATTGACCTTGGCGTGTTCTCAAAGCTCCGACCAAAAAAACGGGAAAATCTCAACAAAACTAATGCCCCGACCATCAAGACTGCCCTGATCTGGACAATAGTGTGGATTTCGCTTGCAGGAATCTTTGCCGGAATCATTTATGTTGACATGGGAAATCAGAAACTAACCGAGTTCGTTACTGGATATGCTCTTGAAAAATCGCTCAGCGTAGATAACATGTTTGTGTTTTTACTGATATTTTCATCGCTTAGCATTCCCCACAAGTTCCAGCATAGGGTTCTCTCTATGGGGATTCTGGGTGCGATAGCAATGAGAGTTCCGCTAATTCTAGTTGGCGTGACACTTCTTGAGCGATTTCACTGGATGATCTATATTTTTGGAGGATTTTTGATTTTCACTGCGATTAGGATGTTGATCCAAAGAAAGGAAAAGAAAATTGAAATTGAAAAAAACATTGCCATCCGTGTACTAAAAAAATTCATGCCAATTGACTTTGAGCTAAAAGACACAAAGTTTTTTGTAAGAAAAGACACTATACTATATGCAACAACGCTGATTGTCGCACTTGTGATAATAGAATTCACTGACCTGTTGTTTGCACTTGACTCAATACCTGCAGTTTTGGCAATAACGACTGATCCTTTCATCGTTATAACATCCAACATATTTGCGATTTTGGGTCTACGTAGTCTGTATTTCCTGCTTGCTGGTGTGATGGAAAAATTCTACTATCTAAAGCCTGGGCTGATTGCCATTCTGTTGTTTATTGGAATTAAAATGATAGTATCTGATATAATTGAAATTTCAACCACTATATCCTTGGGTGTGGTGCTTGGAATACTTGGGATAGTACTTGCCATGTCATTTGTTAGGGCAAGAAAGCACACTGATTGACTTGCTAGGGATGGTAAAATATCAAAAAGCGCAAAGATTACTTTTTGGCGCCTAGTGTTCTGTTCTTTAGTCTAAGATAGCTACCATGGCATTTGCGACATCTTGTTGCGGCCATAGAATTTCTTACGCCACAGTTTAGACAAACCTTCATGTGTAGACGTGCTGCTTGAGCAATTCGTTTCTTTTCTGGGTCTGTAATTGGCATCTTCTTAAATCTCCTTTTTTGTCCTTTTTAGTCTTTGTTTTTTTCCAATTTGCCTGCCAATAATACGGCTACTTCATTTGGTCTCTTGGCAACTGGGATATTTGCCATGTTAAACATGGAAATTTTTGATTCTGCAGAACCATAAGTTCCCATAACTATTGCACCTGCATGGCCCATCCTCTTTTCTTTTGGAGCACGCCTCCCTGCAATGTATGCTACAATTGGTTTTTTGAAATTAATATCCATGATGTGCTGCGCAACTATTTCTTCGGCGTCACCACCTATTTCGCCTACTATCACCATTCCTTCTATGGTTGGATCGTCTTTTACCATGTCAAATGCATCAATTAGTCTTGTACCGTTTACTGGATCTCCACCTATTCCGATGGTTATGGTCTGTCCAAATCCTGCCTTTGTTAGCGTGTTTGAAATCTCATAGAGCAAGGTACCGCTTTTTGAAAGGACTACTATATTTCCAGGTTTGAATGGGCTTGCAGGCATTATTCCAATTTTGACAAGTCCTGGTATCATGACACCTGGCGTGTTTGGACCGATCACTATTGCATCGTTTTTCTTTGCAAGCTCAATTACCTGCATTGTGTCCCTTATTGGAACATGTTCTGGTATTGAAACAAGGAGCTTTATTCCAGCTTCTAGTGCATCAGTTGCCGCGCCCAAAAAGAATTTTGCTGGAACAAAAACAATTGAAACTTTGGAACCGGTTGCATCAACTGCCTCCTTTACCGTATTGTAGATTGGCACTTTGCCCTCAAACTTTTGCCCTCCCTTTCCAGGTGTAACTCCGGCAACAATGTTTGTGCCATAGTCAAGCATTTGCTTTGCATGCAACGAGCCAAATGTGCCTGTTATTCCCTGAACTATTACTGGGACTTTTTGCCAATTTCCATCTGCATCCTTTTTACCCCTCAAGAGTTCGTAAATGTCAGCCACGTTTGCTTACCTCCATTACTACTCCGTTTATCGCGTCTTCTACAGAATCAAACATTTTTGTTCTTGTATTTTTGAGCATCTCTTTTGACTTTTCAGATTCAGAGCCCATCAATCTCGCATAAACTGGAAGGTCGATTAGCTTATCGTCATATGCTTTGATAAATGCGGCAGCAACAGTTGTCGTCTTTACTATTCCTCCATACAGGTTTACCAAAATCGCTTTTACTTTTTTCATTTTGGAGACAAGTGTAAGGGCCTCGTAGACTGATTCAGTTGTAGCACCGCCTCCGACATCAAGAAAACATGCGGGCTTGCCGCCGTTGTCTGCAAGCATGTCGAGTGTTGACATGACAAGACCTGCACCATTGCCAACCACTGCAATATTTCCATCAAGTTCTACTAGTGTAAATCCGCTTTTCTCAGCTCTTTCTTCAAGCTCTGTCTTTTCTTGATATTTTTCCGTTTCTGGATGTCTGAAATTAGAGTTGTCGTCGGTGACCACCTTGCCGTCAAGTGCAAGAAGTGATCCATCCTTTAACAATGCAACAGGATTTATTTCTGCAAGCTCTGCCTCTTTTTCAATTGTAATCTTGGCAAGTCTTTGCAGCATGTCAACAAAGTCTGCGACTGTTCTTCCCTGCAATCCAATTTGTTTTGCAATCTCTTCTGCAGTTTGAGAATCTACATCACCAAGTCCAACTTCGCGTATTACTTGGTTTTTCACGGATTCGATTTCTACTCCGCCTTCAGAGGATGCAATTACAGTGTAACATCTTTTACTGCGATTCAAAAATAATGATAGGTACAATTCTTTTTCATATTCTGCCATCTTCTCAAGTAAAATGGCTCTTGTCTTTTCGCCTTTAATTGACATGCCTAGGAGTTGAGGATATTTTAGCTCAAATTCGTCGTCATTGTGGCACTTTTGTATGCCTCCTGCTTTTCCTCTCCCGCCTACTGGAACTTGGACTTTGATTACAAATGGGTAGCCCAATTGCTTTGCGTCATTTCTTGCCTGCTCGATATTTTTTGAGGATATTCCCTTTGGGGTCTTGATGCCGTATTGAGCAAATAGCTCCTTTGCCTGATATTCCAAAAGACGCATGCAGAAAACTTTTTCACGGTCTTTATATTTTGTTTGTTAACTAATCTGGCTTTCAAGAAGCTCAATTGTCTGCAAAAAGAGATCTTTGCTTTTTCGCAAAAGTCTCTGCGGGAACTCATCTAGAGTAAATATGAACTGCTGTCTGAACGTTGGGGGGAGGACTCCGCCAGATATGACAAGCTGTTCAATTACGTACTTTTCTGTAAGAGAGCAAACAATTTCCTCAAAAGAGTCATCCTCCTCTTCAAGCGTTTGCCTGTATAGCACAATGGGGTTTCCTGTCTTTGTGACTATTGCGGATGCTTTTTTTAACAGATCCTCTAGATGCTGTATTTGCCATGCGTCTAAACTGATCTGCTTTACCATGCGGTATGATGGTAATTTTGATATTTAATCTCCCTGATTTGCTAAAAATGAGCTGCTCATTCCACTGAGATTCGAATTTTTTGACCATCGATGTCGTCGTCTTTGTAATTTTTACCAATTCCTGCAAAGTCGATCTGTTTTACTCTGACCAAAAAAGCAAGATCTGATGATTTCTCTTTTACCATTTCAAGTGATTCCTCATCGAGGTCAAGTATTGACGCTGTCTGCAAAATGTCTGTTGGGTTGTATCCTCTTTCCTTTCGTAGTGTTTGCAGTCTTCTTGCAAGATCTTTTACTAGTCCCCTTGACATCATCTCTCTGTTTCGTATCGTTGAAATAAAGACGATGAGGCCGTCTCTTTTTGAATATGCGAATCCTTCTTGCGCGTCAAAGTCAACTACAAAATCTTCTTTGTCCAGCGTTATCTTGGCTGGACCAACATCAAACGTGTAGGATCCATTTGACAGCAATTCTGATATGATGTCTTCTGGCTTCGTGTCTGCGAATTTTGAAAGAAGTAATCCCATGTGTTGTTTTGCCTTTGGCCCTATCTTCTTTCTGTCCATTTCTATGATTGGCCTTACTGGAAGGCCGGTTTTCTGCATTTCATCAAGCAGTTCCAGACCTTCTTTATTTTCAAGCTCCCCAATTTTGAATTTTTCAACATTTATCTGAGACAAAAGAAGATCAGAGAGTCTTTCGATTTTGGGCTTCTGTGATTTTTTGACACAGATTATTGCCTCGTTCAGCGGCCACCTTCGTTTTAGCTTGGCTTTCATTCTCGCAGCAGCGGAAACTGACACTGACTCCTTCATCAGATCAAATGATTCCTCGATTGGCTCATTGATTAGGCCTTGCTGGTATTGTGGCCACTTGTTCAAAAGAACACTGTTCTGATCAAATGTTGTAAGGTACAGATATTCACTGGTATAAGGGCACAGTGGGTGCATTAGAATATCTAGTGTTTTGAGTATTTCATATAATACTGCATAAATTGCAAATCTTCTTTCATTTGAGCCGTCTTCTTCCCAGAGCTCAGCTTTTGTGATTGGTATGTATATCTGACTCAGAGAATTTATGATGAAATCCTCTAATGCTCTTGCAGATTCATGGAACTTGCACTTGTCGTTGTTTTCTTCTACTTGTATGATGAGTTTTTGTAATTTGGATAGTAACCAAATGTCTGGGGGATGAAGCAGTCCCTTACTTTGAACGGACTGGATGGGTGTGGCACCACCGTCAAATTTATCATATTCGCTATTTTGTTTGAAATACAGGTGAATGTGATATAGCGTATTTAGAATCTGATATGGTCTTGACATCATCTCGTCGGTACTGAAGTTGAGCGGTTCAATCGGACTTGATTTCCACATAAAGTAAAATCTTATCAAATCCACCGGATACTTTGTAAGCATTTCTTCTGCATCCATTACATTCCCAAGACTCTTGCTCATCTTGTTGCCATTTTTATCCAAAACGTGACCCTGAAACAAAAATGATCTAAATGGAGCAATTGGTTTGTTATTCAAAATCACGTTCTCAATCAAAAGAGTATATGCCCAACCCCGCGTCTGGTCTATTCCCTCAGTTAGAAATTGCGCAGGTATTCCGGACGAATATTCGTCGTCTGTTAGGGACGAATATGGTGCAGAGCCGCTGTTGTGCCAAGTATCTAAAACAAATTTTTCTCTTTCCATGCTGGCGCTGCATTTTTTACACTTGATTACGACTCTGTCAATCCATGGCCTGTGAAGCTCAAAGTTTGGACCATCTGGCAATTCTATCGCTGAATCAATTATTTCTTTTCTTGAAAAAAGCCTCTCAATATGACCGCATTTTTTGCAATTCCAGATTGGTAGCGGGCAGCCCCAAAACCTCTCGCGGGAAATACACCACGGGTGTTTTTCCTTTATTATGCCTAAAAATCGGTTTTTTGGCTGCTCAAAAAAGTATTCTACATTTTCTGCTGCCTGTATTGCTTTATCGCCTAGCCTGTCTAGCATGTAAAAGAATTCCCTTCTTGCAAGCCAAACAATTGGATGCTGCGACCTCCAGCAAAGTGGATACTTGTGCTTGATTTTGCCAATTCTGACAAGCGCGCCAGCATCCTTGACGTCCTCTACAATTACCCTGTCTGCATCACGAACAAAAAGATTGGCATACTTTCCAGCATCTTCTGTAAACTTTACTTCATCGTTAATCGGATTGAAAATTGGCGCATTTCTCTTTCTGGCAATCTCATAGTCTTCTTCGCCGTTTGCCGGTGACAAATGCACAATCCCGCTTCCAGTGTTTGCATCAACAAAGGATTCTGCAACAACAACATGAATTGCGGGGTCTCTTGCCAAATCCCTCAACTTTGGAATTTTATCCAATAGTGGGTGAGCGTATTTTTTCCCCTCAAACTCTGAACCCTTGAGCGTTTTTATTATCTCGTAATTTTCTATTTTTACTTCTTTCATGAACTCGTCTAGTCTTTTTTCGCCGACAACCCAAGTTTCATTTTCTACTTTGACATAATGATAATTCTCTTCTGGATTTAGGCCGACCATTGCGTCTGTTATCAAAGTAAATGGC
>JAHEXS010000054.1 GCA_023252015.1 Candidatus Nitrosotenuis sp.
GGCTCTAGCAGGTCAGCAGAGTCTTTTTTACAGTAAAAGATTCCAATCCCCATTGGGCCGCAGAGCCACTTGTAACCGTTAAAGGCCATGAAATTGCATTTTGTTCTGCTAAAATCATAATCTCCAATACAGCCAACCGTCTGGGCCGTATCTAAAAAGTATGGAATATTTTTTTCCTCAAGAATTTTACCAATTTCCTCAACTGGCATGATTGCCCCAGTATTGTACAATGCGTGACTTAGTGCAACAAGCTTGGTGTTACTATCTAGTAATTTTTCAAATTCGGCAACCTCAAAAAATCCATCTATGTCATTAGATACACTGCGTAATTCGACTGATTTAGCAAGACGCAACCACGGATAGTAATTAGAATGATGCTCGTGTGTGGTGCCTCTAATTACAATATTAGAGTTTTTTGGAAATGACAATCCACCTGCAACCATATTGATTCCCTCAGTTGTGCTCTGGGTTAGAATCACTTCCTCTGGCCTGCATCGTATCAGTTTGGAAATGGTTTGTCTTAGCTGGTTGTATCTTTCTGCAAGATCAATGCCAAAGTCAATCGAATCCGGTCCTAATTCATTGTACTGTATGATAAAATCAGTCATGGCCTTGATGCTTTTTAGGGGAATCAAAGACGAAGACGCATTGTTGAGATAGGTCTTGTTTGAGCTGATAAATGCACCAGTTGTGTCTAGATCGAAATTCATTATTATATCTCACAAAGAACTATCTGTTGTTGGATAAAAATCATCAGGCAGATATCATAGAAAAGATCCAACAGATGATTTTTGCCGAAAGTCTTAACTCTATATCATTTGATGACGCAATAACAAAGACATATTTTTTTCACAAGTTGATTTCTGCAATAGACATTCCGACAATTTATCTTGATTTCGATCTGTTGTACAGTGGATATATTGCATCAAACATTTTGCCGCAGTCTGATAATCTAAGACTACACCAGCCATCAGAGCAGACATGGAACAAATTGCTTGCGCAAATACTGGACGAAATATCAAAAGAATCGCACATGATAATAATTGATTCACTAAATGGATTCTACAACATATTTACAAATGAAAAAGATGCAGGCAGGCTGATTAACAGCTTTATCATGCTTCTAGCTAGTGTTGGACAAAAAACAAAATCTGTTGTATTGATTGGAAGCCTTGCAAAATTCAAAAAAGATGAGGGCTGGGTTTTGTTAGCTATTGGGCGTCATGTAATTGAAATAAACAAAATGAATCGACTAGTTCTACAAAAGCAAGACTCGGAATTTTATCTTACATTATTCGATCAGAATAACTCAAAAAAATCCTCTCTAAAATTATCTAGCCTTGATTTGTTCTAGGATTTTGGAAAATCAAAAATTAGCGATCATAATTTTATAACAGCGTTAAAAATTGTCTAACGCCGTTATAATTCGAACTTTTTAGGGAAATTATATTAAGATCTAAAATCAAGTGATGTTGAAATAAAATGCCAGTAGCAATTTTACCAGACATTGGTGAACAAATGTGCATCGGATGCGCACTATGCGTTGAAATCTGCACAACCTTGGGACCAGATGTACTCAGAGTAAAACCAGTCGAAGGCTGGAAAAGAGGAAAGGCATTTGTCTTTTACCCAGAAAGATGCATCTCCGATGGAGCATGCATTGGAGTTTGCCCAACAAAAGCAATCTTCTGGATGAGACCAATGGACTTCACTGTAGGTCAACCAGTTCCTCTGTACAAGAACTCAGTCTTCGTTAAGGGCTGGACTGAACTCATCGATTAAGTTCAGTCATCATAATTTCTTTTTAATTTGTAAATACTAGTGGAAACTAGGAATTTTGATAGATGAATTCTGTTACTGAATCATGCGTTGCGGAATCGCCAAAAACTAAAGTCTTTGATTTTTTATCCAACATAGAAAATCTCCCAAAATGAGCACTCAATCTATTCATTCACAGAATATTTGTCAAATAGGATCATCTACATTTGGATACTGAAAGAAGATAAATGTAACACCGCTAGATTTTTCTGAAAATGAAACCATTTGCAAGAATGCGCGGCTCATTTGTTTTTCTGTAGGCCCACATAGATGTCAATTACACCAGTGTTTCTGTCTGCTTTGTATCGCAAAAACACTTCACATATTGGGAATGAGGGCTTTGTATTTGCCATCGACCAGCATCATTACTTTTTGAGTGAACTACTACCGAACTGTCCGGTAGCCTTTTCTGCTTCAACGACCGAGCTTTTGATCTCTGCAGACGTGAATTCCCGTAGTTCCTACGGTACTATGTCTGAACTCAATCCAGTTTCGGCTTTACATGTTGACTGGTAGAAGTTCATCTTTAGCACGACGTTCTTCCACTTTGCCTGGCTCCGACATTGAATGTTTTTTGTGGATTTATCGTATTTAGCAAGGTGGTCATTATGTAATTACCCGCATTCATCCACAGGATAAATCCGAGATGTCTTTTGCCTTCATAATCTATAAAAATTGTAGGAAACATCAAAAAGATATTTTCCTAAACTAGAAAAAAATTAAGCTACTGCTGATGTAGCTGTTGGAGCAACTCGAACCTTTCTAACTGCTTCTACAAGATCGTTTTGAGTAATCTTGATTTCCTTGATTAACTTTTTCTCGTTGATGTATCGCTTTAGCGCAGAAAACGCAGCCCTGTCACACACTGCAGCAATCTCTGCTCCACTGTACCCGTTTGTCGTGTCAACAACTTTTGCCAAATCCACATCTGATTCAAGCGGTTTTTTCTTTGTGTGAATTTCAAAGATGTGTCTTCGTCCCTTTGCATCTGGTTTTGGAACCTCGATTATTCTGTCAAATCTTCCAGGTCTTAGTAAAGCGGTATCTATCATGTCCAGCCTGTTTGTTGCGCCAATTATCAGTACGTCGTTTAGCTCTTCCAAACCGTCAATCTCTGTGAGTATCTGCGATACCACGTTTTCTGAGACGTGCGAAGAATCCATTCCACTTCTTGTTGGAATCAATGCATCTATTTCATCAAAGAATATGATGCACGGCGCAGCTTGCCTTGCCTTTCTAAAGATTTCTCGTACTCCCTTTTCTGATTCGCCAACCCATTTTGATAGCAGCTCAGGGCCCTTTACACTGATAAAATTTGATTCAGTCATCTTTGCGATTGCCTTTGCTATCAAGGTCTTTCCAGTGCCCGTTGGACCATGCAAGAGAATTCCCTTTGGAGCTGAAACATCGACATACTCGAATGCTTCCTTATGCTTTAGTGGCCACTCGATTACCTCGTGTAGTTCTTCTTTGAGGGATTCCAATCCTCCTACGTCGTCCCATGATACATTTGGTACCTCTACTAGGACTTCGCGTAGTGCAGATGGTTTTACCTCTTTTAGTGCTTCTCTGAAATCGTCGTCTGTGATTTTGATTTTCTGCAGTATTTCTGCTGAAATCTTGTCTTGAGCTAGATCAATTTCTGGAATTATCTTTCTAAGCGATCTCATTGCAGCTTCTTTTGCTAATACTTCAAGGTCAGCTCCGACAAATCCATGTGTTACTTTTGCAATTTGTTTTAGGTTTACCTTTTCTTCAACTGGCATTCCACGGGTGTGAATGTTTAGAATTTCTAATCTTCCTTCCTCATCTGGAATTCCAATTTCGATTTCCCTGTCAAATCGTCCTGGCCTTCTAAGTGCTGGGTCGATTGAATCAGGTCTGTTTGTTGCAGCAATAACCACAACCTTACCCCTTGACTTCATTCCGTCCATCAATGTCAAAAGCTGAGAGACGATTCTTTTTTCTACCTCGCCTGATACCTCATCTCGTTTTGGTGCAATGGAGTCGATTTCATCGATAAATATTATGCTTGGGGTATTTTCCTCTGCCTGCTTGAATATATCTCGCAGCCTTTCCTCGCTTTCGCCATAGTACTTTCCAAAGATCTCAGGACCTGAAATCGAGGTAAAGTGTGCGTTTGTCTCGCCTGCCACTGCCTTTGCAAGAAGGGTTTTTCCCGTTCCTGGGGGACCGTACAAAAGTACTCCTTTTGGCGCCTCTATGCCGAGTTTTTCAAATAGCTCTGGATGTCGCATTGGCAATTCAACCATTTCACGAATCTTTAGTACCTCTTTTCGCAGTCCGCCTAGATCATCATATGTTATCCTCGGGACAGAATTGTCTACTGCCTTTGTCATCGTGCCAAGCTTGAACACTGTGTTATCAGTTACAATTACCGGCTTTGATGGTGTAGTAGAAGTTACAACAAGCTGGGTTTTTCCGCCAAGATGAGTATTTACTATAATAGTATCACCAGTTGTAAAGACGTGCCCTTCATACAAGGACGACATGTATTCCTGTAGTCCTTCTAGTGTTATTTTCTCAAGTGGAGATAAGACAATTTCTACTGCCTCTGCCGCATTTACAATTTTGACTGAAGTCTTTTCGCCAATTCCTGCACCTATATTATGTCTGGTCAATCCGTCAATTCTGATTATGCCAGTACCAAAGTCATCAGCTGGACCTGGCCATATTTTCACATGGGTCTTCTTATTTGCCAAAAGCTCAACAATTTGACCTGCTTGCCACTTGTTGTCCTTTACCACTTTTGGATCAATTACCGCTATGCCCTTTCCAACATGCCTCTGGGATATTTCATCAATTTTTAATATTATTTCACTCATTTTTCATCACCAAAAAATTTAGGGGGATTTAGTTAACCTCGACTGTTTTTCCCTTTGGCTTTTGTTCCTTTAGCTTAAAGATCAGCTCTAAGATTCCATTTGTATATGTGGCCTTTACAGAGTCCTCATCTACCTCGCGTCTTATTGGCACATTACCATGGTACTTTTTCTCTCCATGTTCTGCATCGATGTGGACTGTCTTTCCCTCAACCACAACATTGATGTCTTTTTTCTCGACACCTGGCATTTCCGCAATCAGTTTTAGGACTTTTTCCTTTTCGTCAACAATTGCGTCAATTAATGGCTCTCTGGATTCTGAGCTTGGGAGCAGTCCCGGCTTTACGTTTCCATATTCCTTTATCACAGGCTTGCCATCTTGTCCAACGGTCATTGAGTAACCGTAATAGAATGGACCTGAAATCGCGCAATCCTGGCATTTTCCAGATTCCTCAAAGATACTGTCTAGATCCATAAAGGATCTGGACATTTTTTTGAAGATTCTATCAAATTCGTCGTCGAATATCATTTGTCATATTCACCTATATGCTGTAATGTACATGACATTATTTAAATATTATGTAATATCATTTGATCCATTACATAATACTAATAAGTATGACAAGAGATAATTAATCATTATGAGAGTGAGCAATCTTTCCGTGCCTGAAGCGGTAAGGGAAATCATAACCAAAAACCGCTCGATTTACGACTGCATGAAAATGGACGTCATTAACTATACTGCACTTGCAGTAAAAATCCAACCAGACGTCGAGCGCCAGCTTGGAAATCCAGTAAATCTCAATACTATAGTTGTTGCAATAAAGCGCTATGCCGATTCGTTTTTAGAAAAAGATGAAATCAAGGTAGAGTCCATACTGAAAAATGCAAGGCTTTCTTTGACTGATGGAATACTAAATGTCAGATTTTCAACAAACGAGATTGGAGCAGACAAGGCAGCCTCTCTCATGAATAAATTTTCAGAGATGAATTCCGATTACGAGTTCTTCAGACTGGCTGATTCGTTTAGGGTTCTAACAGAGGATCTAGTTGATGTTAGAAGACTTTTTGAATCATTTCCACACGAAAAGGAACTATTCAGTACGGGGTTTGCAAGAATCAAAATTAGAATACCGCAGGAACAGAACCGTTCTGACGTGGTGTCATATGTTGCAGAATTACTCCACAGTAACGGAATTGAGCTTGAAAATGCATTTTTTTCACAAGATGATATCGTTTTGGTCCTAAAGGAAGAGGATGCATCAAAAGCATATGAAATTTTGAGAATGGAAATTTCTAGGTGAAATTATACGCCAGATGATTCGGCTTTAGAGATTTCAAGATAGACCTTGTCGCCAACAGATATGCCAAGATCCTTGTATTCACGCATGTCGACTTTGAGTGATGTAAGTCCGCTTTGTCCTCCAAGTGCTCCACCTGAGAACATTTTGTTTAGGTTTTTCATCATATCATCCATGTTTGTAAATCCCATGACTCCTCCACCAAATGGAGATTGAAGCGGCTGGTTATTTTCCTTGAAATCCTTGGTTAGTGACAATGATAGTATAACATATGGTGCACCATCTGACGACGCATCAATTCTAACTACGACATATTCTTTCTTCATGAGTATGTAATCTAAAATGCAATATTTATGCGCTTCAAAATCATAATCTGGATAGCAAAAATTACAGGAAAAGTTAGTGAATCAAACATTATATCGACTAATTTGGAAGAATAAAGATGACAAACAAACGTATTTTGGTCCTAGGTGGAGGATTTGCAGGAGTAGACTGCACCCGAGCCTTAGAATCCCATTTTAAAAGGGACAAGGAAGCCGAAATTACGCTAGTTTCTGAGGACAATTTTCTTCTATTTACGCCCATGCTACCACAGGTGGCATCAGGAATGATTGAGACTAGGCATATTGTAATGCCAACAAGGCAGCTCTGCAAAAAGGCAAGGTTCTATGAAGGAAAAGTCAAAAACATTGACCCATACGGAAAACGAGTTACGCTATATGGAACAAATGAAAAAAGAGGAATTTCACTAGACTATGATTATTTGGTTGTTGCACTAGGAAGCCAGACAAATTTCTTTGGAAACAAGAGTGTCGAAATTTATGCATACACTATGAAGACGCTCAACGACGCAGTTGTTTTGCGAAATAGAGTAATAGACGTGCTGGAACAAGCTGAAAACGAAACTGATCCAATTTTACGGCAAAGCTTGCTGACATTTGTTATTGTAGGTGGAGGATTTGCAGGAATTGAAACTGCGGGGGAATTACTCGACTTTATGCTTGATGCAAAAAAACACTATCCACATATTCGTGAAAATGAGATCAAGGTAGTTGTTTTAGAGGCATTGCCTGCCATATTGCCAGGATTTAGCGAAAAGCTTGCAAAATTCACAAAGGACAAGCTTATTCAGCGCGGAATCGATATTATGTTAAACACTTTGGTTGTGAACTTTGATGGTTCCGAAGTAATCATAAAGGATACCGTTGATCCTACCAAAACCCCAGTAAAAGACAAAACACTATCGTCAATACAAACCAAAACA
>JAHEXS010000167.1 GCA_023252015.1 Candidatus Nitrosotenuis sp.
GAACTTGAAGATTGACAATCTTTACATCGTTTGTATTGTCTGCTTGAATCGGTTTTAGATTTTGCGATATCAAAAGCACGCTCAGTAATGTAAAGGCAAGTACGGAGACAATTGTTGAAGAACGTAGAGTTTTCATATTCGCCGGATTATTTTATGCGCATCCAGGATAATCCCACCCAAGCACGGCTCCATTTTGTCCTTCAACCATCACATATACACTAAGAAATTCTGGTCCACCACAATGTCCATTCTCGTAGTTCAATTTTGCAGATGCTTTATAGCCAACAGGTACAAGGTAGAGTGGTTTATCGTCAAAGATGATAACTCTTACGCCATCGTTGATTGATTCAAACTGGTACTCGTACTTTTTTAGATTTGGGTTGTTTTTTACTTCTATATCCATATGCTCTTTTGCTATTTTTTTAGCATCATCTTGACTCAGTTTGAATTCATATTCGCTTATCTCATTGTACCATCGTCCTAGACTTATCCAAGTATGGTCTTTGTAAAACTCAAAGCGGGTAAAGTGGTTTGGAATTATCCATCCTTGAGCTCGTTGCTGTATTGATACTTCTATACGATCGCCAAAGTTTACCTTGTCAATCCATTCAGAACCGTCCATGTTGTAGCCAACTTTTGCCAGAAAATCTTTTGCAAAATCCAGTGCGGCTGATTCGTCTTTAGGATACACTAATGCTTTTTTCATGCCATAACGATATTCTATTGGATTGTAGCTATTGAGGTAACACAATAAACAGAGCATTTTTGGAACAATGATATCTGCACTCTTTTCGGTAACATATGCAGACATGAATGTATTGTCAAGACGTTTTTTGATAATTTTATCGTCTGGAATAAGGATAAGAGCAATGGTTTTTGCAATTTCATCAGGATTCTTTTTGAATAGGTCAGCAGTTACAAGATTTGATGATTCGATTTTTTCAGTGCTTACTATGACAGTTCCACGCTTCCAGTTTTCAGGTGAATGATATCTGTGGACACCTACTTTGTCAAAGATAAATGAAAATGATTCTCCAGGTTGAATTTCTGTGCTAAAGTAACCTTCGTCGCTTTCCAATTTTACTGGAACGGATTTTTCGTTTATCCATGTCACTGTGTTATTTGAATTTAATATGGTCTTGACATATGGTGGATGAAATGTCACGTCTGAATCGTAATCATCAATTCCTTCTGAAAGAATTATTTTGACTTTGTCTGATGATAAACTCACAGGACCACCAAGGACTGGCAATATGTGATCATTAAGTGCCCACCCTCTTTCGATCAACTTGGATTTGGTTTCGGGTTTAACACATGCAGGTTCGCCATTTGTTGCTTTCATTATTAGTTGAAGACCATGTCTACATTCTATATCGCCAAGGTTTACTCCTTTTTTGTGCTGCTGCAATGGTGGAAATTCTTTTGTCACATCACTTAGCTTTCCTTTTTCAGCTATTGGTGAATTAGTAGTAATTGTTCCCTCATCATTTACAGAAAATTTCCAGTTTAATGAAATGGCACATACATCATGATTTATCCAATCTGGTGTATCTGACTGGAACAAAATAGCATGAAAGTCATATTCTCCGGGCCCAAGTCTGTCAGGTCGATATGTTACATTTTTGCTTGTTCCGTCTAGGTATTTTTTATTATTTTCTTCTGGATAAGTGCTTGTGTCCTTGTCTGATTCCAAAACAACTGCAAAATTAGAATATCCTTGGTATAGTCCGCCCATTAGTGGCTGTCCTTGCTTTTTTAGATCGATAATATATGATGGATTTGTAACTTGCCCTTGTCCGCCCAAATCATTATTTCTTTGCAATCCAATTTGCAAATATTGGTATGAAGTGGCATTTAGTTGTCCAAGGACGATAAAAAAGTAGCCATATTTTTCATCTATATTCAAAAGTGAGTCTTTTTTTCTTTCTACAATTTTTATTTCTGGTTTTGGTGTAATATCATTGCAAGAATAATCATTAGCCAAGTTTTTGTTAAATTTCAAGATGCCAGGACCAAATCCTTGTAGTTGTGTATCGGATTGCATCGATAACAGTCCAGATGGTTTTGCTGTGCCGGCAGCATATTGAGTACCGCTTGCTGACTGGATGATTGATAAAATCAGTATGCCAGAAATGATTGTCAAAAGGATAGTTTTCGTGTCAAATATGAAACATGCATTCTTTTTAGAGATTGCTGATAAATCATCTGTTCTGAACTGGTAAGACCAAGTTAATTATGAAGTTGAAGTATACTGCGCTTCGTACCCTTTAAGAAGACCGTGCTTAGGACAAACATGACTTTTGAAATACTTGGTACATTTTTCACAGTAATACAATGTCGTTTTTTGGTTAATGATGCTATTAGAGATTGCTGATTAATTGTCTTCAGAAAGAAATTATATTAATTTACCTCCAATAATTTCTATTCTTTTAGCTCCTTGAGGAAAACCAATTGTAAGAGTTCTGTCAACGTCTGTTTTTTTCTCATTTTTAATTGCACTTTCTTCT
>JAHEXS010000055.1 GCA_023252015.1 Candidatus Nitrosotenuis sp.
CAGTAAAGGTTGGCTTTGATGACATTATACATAATGGAATTGCATCACTTGTCACCGACGAGTTACTTGCAAGAAAAATTTCAGAGTTAAAGTATCCAGGCGAGCAAAGATCCCAGGAAGTAAGAGTTGTACTACAAGTAATAATTGAATAGTCAAAAACTTCTTTAGTTGTTTTGTTGAATGATAATCATGAGACTAGTTGTTTTTCTTGTCGCGTTTTCCATATTGTTCAGTATGATTAGCGTAACGCAAAATTTGGCGTTTGCACAAGATACAAAGAGTTACCCAGTAAAATCAAACACTACAAAGATAGTAATGAAAATATCAAGTATCGCATTTGCAAATAACGGTGAGATTCCAAAAAAGTATACGTGTGATGGTACAAGTGTATCACCACCCCTAAAAATTTCGAGTGTTCCAAAAAATGCAAAAAGCTTGGCGTTAATACTAGATGATCCGGATGCACCAGAAAGAACGTTTACGCACTGGGTAGTCTGGGGAATATCTCCAAAAAAGACGCAGCTTGTAGAAGGTGAGAAAAAAGGATTCGTTGAAGGAGTGACTAGCTTGGAAAAACAAGGCTATGTTGGACCATGTCCGCCTTCCGGAGTGCATAGATATATTTTCAAACTATTTGCACTTGATTCTCAAGTTGATATTTCCACCAAATCAAAAAAACAAGAACTCATAGCAACAATGCAAAATCACATAATACAGACTGCCACACTAATTGGCAAGTATTCAAGATGATTCAGATGATGTGGATAATGGTACTAACGCCGCGTTTATCGGATTCATAACCATCTGCCATTTCTGCAACAGTGACAGTAAATGAAATCAAATCTCGCTGTTGTGCTTGTGTTGCGTCAAGCTGTAGGTGTACATCCATCAGGTCGAACTCTTCTTGCGGTAGGTTTGTTTCATCAATGAACACCTTTGCAGTTGATTCAATTCTAAAGTTCTGCCCCTTGTAGTGCTCAATTATCCTTGTTTTCTTTCCATTTCGTCCGGCAGCCTTTACGTTAATGTCGATTATTCCGGGCTTTGATAGGGTATAGCCAGATTGCTTGTTTACAAACACTCCAATTTGAAACGGTTGACCCGCAGTTGACTCGGCCATTTTTTGGATTCCGTCATTCATTGCAACGTCTACTCCCTTGATTGTTTGCGCAACTTTTGCAATCCATTCATTTGTTCTTTCTATTATTGCCATGATTCTGTCTCTTCTTTTTTTATCTTCGTCTGGTGGCAACTTGTAGTAATCAACCCACGCAAGATAGTCATGCGATATGTCCTCAATGAACCTGATGCACGTTACCTTGTAATCGTCAACGCTGTTTGCACGCTCAGAACTGTCATTTGAGCGCATACCATCGTAGTCCATTGGCATGGCCATGTTCTTGTATGATACACCGTATGTAAAAAGCCATCCCAAACAAAAATTAATGAATATGACCAAACAAGGATGATTTCCAATGATCTTTTCAGAAATAACAAGTGAACTTCAGCAGCAACTAAAATCAAATCTCCCACAGATCAGGCTACTACTCAAGAAAAACCCCGCAATGGCATACACCAGAATAACAGAGATTGGTTTTGGGGTGGGCAAAAAATACAAGATTCAGTTAATTGTGAATTTTCCACAAATTGGCAAGATTGAGGATTTTGACTCTTATGGAATGCAGGATCTTTCCATGATAATAAACAGGGAGAAAAAAAACTTTCCAATCCAGCGCAGCATCATAAAGGAAAAGGCAGGGGAAATTTTCGGAGATATCCAGATCGATGACGCATATATGTATGAAGGAAAGGAGGGAGTCAAGGTATTTCCACCAGGTGGTAGAATAGACATACTTCCTCATTCCATACACATTTGGTGCAAGTTTGATGAAAAAGTCACATTATACTGCAACTGGCTTTTGGTTAACGTGTACCAGTTGGGTCAGGATTCCAGTTTTGTTAGTTCAAAAGTATAGTCAATGCTTCCATCAAGGTTATAGTATTCTGCTTTTACAGGAAGCGGAATGCCATCTGAAACCCAGAATTTATTCTCAATGTCGTTTATCTTGTAAGATATGGTAAAGGTTTTGAGATTTCCAAATTCAAATTGAGTTTCCTTGTATTCTGTTAGCTTTAGCTTTGGTGTGAATTTGCCGACGAATACGGTTCCCCATTCTGCACCTACAACTAGATATTTTTCCTCAACAACTGTATCGCGTACCGAAAATACAGTTGCATCAAGCGCGCGTACATAAGGTTTGATGTCATCAGACACATCAGTGAAAACAAATGCATTTCCTATCTTCATCTTGTGTTCTATGTGTTGTTCTGTTTTTTTATCGTCAATTATAACATCGACGTCTTGGCTGTCCGAATTTTTATCTAAGAATCGAAATTCTGCTAAAAATTCCATGTCGTGATATTTTACCAAATATTGCATCGTTGGTTTGTTTTCTGCCCCTTCCCCAATGTGCCACTTGTTTGCAAACCGTGGGATTATGTTTTGTTCAGAGCCAGGTAGCCCAGTAAGCAATGGAAATGCAAGGCCGATAGCTGCCGCACCTAACATCACACTTAATGGAATGAACAGTATTTTTTTGACCAAGATTTCACAAAATTAAGATTTGAGTTTGATTATTCCTTGCTGAATCAGGTACTGGATTCCCTGGACAAAGTCAGAATCTCCAATGGTTCCATCAGACCACCATTTTGCGTTGTTTTTTATCCAAGACGGAATAGTTGCCGTAGTTGGTGGTGCATTATCCTTACCTGGTGGTGCGGTTCCTTTTTGTATGTCAATTGGAATAAGCACCCAACCAAGTTTTGTTTGATCCGGTGGAGCCGTTTCAGGACCTGTGCCATATACTATTATTGCGTATGTTGATGGTCCGTATTCACTGACCGGAGTAGTTCGCCTTACCTGACCAGATGTAGTAAATAGAAAATCATGTCCTTCTTCTTGCGCAATAGATCTTGTTATTTCAAGTCCGGATTTTGTCGGATCAATAACTGCGATATCATAATGGATTTCGTTTTCAAACTCTTCCAGATGTACTGATCTTTTGAAGTTGATTATCCACTCTATGTCACAGCCAGCTTTTGGATGTGGGGGACCATACTTTGCCTCAATTATCATAGTGTTTGTATTGGTGTTCTGGTTGGACGACACGAAATCATAATTCTTTGGACAGTCCAGTCCCATTTGTACATCTGGAGTTGCTATGATGTTTGCAAACGGATCCTTTGAAATATTTTGCTGATAATCTAATAGCTGAAATTGATATTCTTGTGGTGGAACGCCTGATGCAACATGCGCATATGTATCTGCCTTTATTGGGAATGGAAAGTCATCTAGAACCCACACTCGACTGTACTTTCCACCAGTCTTCCATGTGATCAGTGCAGTATCAAATGTTCCTTCAGGTACTGCAACTCTTTCTTTTGATGATGGGATAATTTGCTCGCCTCCAATGTTTCCAATTTTACCCCATGACGGTACGTTGAATTTCTTTGGTCCTTTTCCACCAGAGTCACTGTCACTAGTCGCATATGCAGACAGCCATACCAGTGACGATTTGAATGCGCGGGCAAATTGAGAAATACCAGGATCACTGCTTGTTGGCTCTGGTGCAATCTTGCCAAGATACATATTTCCTTTGAATATTTTACTGCCGTCATGAACTACGGTTTCTACTTCCCATTGTGTTTCACTACCTGATTTGTGATCGCCCTTGAACCAAAAGTCAATTTGGAATGGTGTACAATCCTTGTAGTCAATATGACATAGTGAATAGCTAAACAGATCTCCTTTCTTTAGTCCCTCGCCTACGTACCAAGTTCCTGGCATGTCAATTCCACCAGCTTGGAATTGTGCGTGAGCGCTAGAGAATCCAACGATTATTAATGAAATTGCAGATATGGCAACTAAGAGGCTTGCCTTCATGTGTAATAATTGTCCAGATTACCTAGTTAAACGTTATTCATATAGGCAAATATAGAGGAGCCTTGGATTTTCACTTGGAAATGTGCGACTGCGCTAAAGTTCACATGTATGAAATTGAATACAAGCTTGCTGGAATGACAGTAGTTCCAACACACAAAAATTGTGGCAATATGCTAAATGAGACCCAACTTAATAAATTTCAAAAAGAACTAGTCAAGTCTTGGGGAATAGATCCTGAAGACGACTCTTTAGTTTAGAAAGTGAACCACTACCGGACAAGTCCGATAGCATCATTCATCCACACGATAAATCAGTGATCTTCCACCATCAAAATCTATAAAAACAAGAAAAAACAAAAAATGAAGTTAAGTTTTACTTATCTTAACTCTGCTACTGCTTCCTTACAAACGGAAGAAGAACATTTACAATCGTGGCTACAAATACAGTGTCCCTGCATTGCACAATCACATGTAAAGTCAGGATCTCCGCTGTCTGCTTCGCAACCGCAAGCTTGATCTACCATGAAATATGGATCGTCTCACAAGGGTTTTAAAGCTTATGGTTTTGTGTAATCGGAAAAAGATAGGCGTACTCATAATAAATTTGTCAGATCATGTGCCAGTTTGTGAATCTTGAATGCATGTTGTTCCGTTTTTGTAACATCGTGTTCTATGTCAAGTGCAGTTTTTAGGACATGGATTAGTTCCGATTTTTTGTGAATTGTATCTTTGATGGATATCAAGATGTTTCTGTTCATATATCCAAGGTAAAAGTAACAGTCAGAAAGAAGTGAATTATTCACAAAATACTCATATTTTCTTTGAATTATTTTGGAATTTCCATTTCCTTCAATCATGTCAGAAAAACCAATGGTTGATTTTAGCATTCTTGATAGCAATGATGGGGTTGCACGCTCGAGTCCAATCACATCTGCAATTATTGAGAACGACTCGTTTGCTTTGGTTTTTTTGAATTTGCGAATGAATTCAAGAGTGTGTGTTGGACTTTGCGGTTTTGCGTTATACAGTACAAGCGCGTCAGTAATGGAGTAGGCGGCGCACTTTAACCAAGAAGACGCAAAAGGATCAGATGCTAGTCCTTGTTTTGCTTTTGTTGCATAAAATGCAGAATCGATTAGGTGGTTTTTTATGCAAGAGTTTTTGATTTTGTCATTTTTTTCTTTAATTTTTGATAAAAAGATCTTCAGACTCCAGTCTGGATCGGATAGTACTGACATGTCATCATATTTTTGCAAAACGTCAGAATTTGATTCATCCAGTGTGCCATGATGAATTTTGATCATTTCATCATTAATCACATGAATTTCGTCTTTTGATTTTTTGTTGTCAAATACGGTTATGTTGTATTCACAGCATTCTAATGTAGTTCCGCGATTTTTGCATCCACCAAGTCCTACAGTGTGATCGGATAACGATAATCGCTCCAGTATATTTTGAACGTCCATGTGTAATTTTGTTTTTTAATTTTCTTAAGCGTTCAGCTGATTATTTTTTAACCAATCAATACAATAATGAGATGCATGTTTTTGTCAAAAATTCAGGTTCCATGTTAGTTGGCTAATCCTTAAATTGCGAGAATTCTTGGGTTGTTCAAGCTCCTGTGGTGTAGTCCGGTTAAGCATACTGCCCTCTCAAGGCAGTGATCCCGGGTTCAAATCCCGGCGGGAGCATTTTTTATTTATGTAGATAGATAGACCTTACCATCCGAAGATAGTTTTGGCCATTTGGAATACAAAACTCCAATCTATACCCACATTAAAGATGATGATATGCGCATAATATGGAAAATGAGAAAATCAGCCGCTCGGCATGGATGACACTAATCATACTAAGCTGCTTGGGTTTGATTGCAATGTACGCAGAAACAATGATTCTGCCCGCCATTCCCGATTTCATTAAAGACTTTAACATCACGTACAATACGTCGTCTTGGATACTTTCGTCTTATTTGATTGCAGGAGCAGTGGCTACTCCGATTGTAGGCAAACTATCAGACATTTATGGTAAGAAGAAAATGCTGCTAATAGTAATGGTAGTATATTCGACAGGCGTTTTGGCAGGAGGACTTGCCAATAATCTATGGTTCATGCTTGCTGCAAGAATAGCCCAAGGCATAGGAATTTCGATGTTCCCCGTAGCTTTTGGAATAATAAGAGAGGTTTTGCCTGAGAAAAAACTGGCAATTGGGCAAACCCTGTTTAGCTCAACATTTTCTGGAGGAGCGGTGATTGGATTACTTGTTGGTGCAAACATAATTCAAAATTACGGATGGCATGCGACATTTTTTTCAATATTGCCTGTATCAATAATTTTGGCATTTGTGATATTTCGATTCATTCACATTAAAGTCCAGCCAGCATTTGAAACCAAACCAGAAGTAGATCTAAAGGGAGCGTTTGCATTAGCTGTCACAGTAGTTTCATTTCTCGTCGGCATTTCTTATCTGGAACACGGTATGGAATCAAGCGTTGAATTCATAGGCCTATTTGTGATGGCAGCCGTTTCATTGGGATTATTCATCGTGATAGAAAAGAGAGCAAAATCCCCATTGATTGACATTCATCTGATGACACATAAAAGACTCCTTCCAGCTACTCTAATTCTTTTGATTGTAGGTCTTTGCACGTTTATGGTGTATCAGACAATACCAATTTTGATACGCAGTCCCCAACCGCTTGGATTTGGAGGAGATGCGATTGTTGTTGCAGCAGTACAGCTTCCATTCATGATTATTTTGCTGGCAGGTACTGTGATGTCAGGCTTTGTCTTAAATAAAATAGGCAATACACGACTTGCAGCAATTGGAACCATAGTTAGTACAATTGGATTTATCAGTCTTCTCTTGTTCCATTCTACAGAATACATGATTGGAATAACGCTTGCAATGATTTCGGCAGGACTGTCTTTTGCGTTTGTCGGAGGATTTAACATAGTATTGTTATCTGCACCAATCGAATTTACTGGAATAGCACTTGGAATGACGTTGCTTCTTAATCTGGTCGGACAGTCAATAGGACCATCGCTTGCAGCAATGTATCAGCAGATGCATCAAGCAACAGTTGAAGGGATACCGGGCAGATTTCCCACTACTGATGCATACGATTCAATATTTCTCATGGCCACTCTGGTATCAATGACTGCAGTTGTTCTTGCCTTGGCGCTAAATAGAAGAAAAATCACAGTGTGATTTTTTTCAAAT
>JAHEXS010000056.1 GCA_023252015.1 Candidatus Nitrosotenuis sp.
CGGGTGAATGTCTTTTTCTAGTTTCAACATGTCCTCGATTAGTAATCTACTCAAATCAAATGTCGGTGCAGTAGCAAACACGTCACATCCGCCGCTGACATACATCAGTGGAACATATCCTGAATGGTCCAAGTGTGCATGACTGATTATTATCGAGTCAACCTCCTTTGGCATTACATGTAATGGAGCCAAGGGGTTTTTTGACAGCTGTACGCCATAATCCAAAAGATAATTTGCGCCGTCGCAGTTTATCAAAAAGCCAGATCGTCCGACTTCCTGTCCTGCCCCTAATACTTTTACCTTCAAGAATTAAACTGCCGATCAGTCTATGTTAAAAGGTTGTCACCGCAATCCTGATCATTCCGGTTATGATGTAATCTTCAAAAGCTTTAATTAGTCATACCTAAGATCCCATGTTTATGGGTAGAACTTTTGACCAATGGTGGAATACAATTCCCACAGATGTACGAAGTAAAGTTCGTGCAGGCGACGAGGGAAACAAACCATTACTAAACCAAATTAACTGGGTTTGGGTAAAAAATCTGATGGATAAAAGGGCCGACTTAAATCCAACAGCAGCAGAATTGCTTGATTGGGTAACGAGTGGTCAAATAGATGCAATGCGTAAATAACCGCACCATCTGGTTATCTTTTTTATCTTTTGTTTTTCTTGAATTGATTTGATCGTGTCCGATCAAATTGTATAACACTGTTAACTATTTTGATTATGGTTTAAATAGTTACCACGGAGTGATCAAATTAAGTGAAATAAATGCCAATAGCAATACTTCCAGACGTTGATGAACAAAGATGTATAGGCTGCGCACTGTGCGTAGAAATCTGTACTTCTCTTGGCCCAGACGTACTTCGTGTAAAACCTGTAGAAGGTTGGAAGAGAGGTAAAGCATTTGTCTTTTATCCAGAAAGATGCATCTCCGACGGAGCATGCATTGGAGTTTGTCCAACAAAATCCATCTTTTGGATGAGACCAATGAACTACACAGCTGGTCAACCAGTACCTCTTCACAAGAACGGAGTATTCGTAAAAGGCTGGGCAGAAGACGCAGGCCTATAAACCTGTAGCTCTTTAGTCTTTTTTTCTTTTTATTTTTTCAGAAACTTTGTTTTGCACTTTTTTGGTATTATTTTGGAATAGTGTTTCAGGAACTCGTCATTTTCCAAGTATGCTGTTTTGAATTTGTTTTTTGCAAAAAATATTTTCCACGTCTTTTCAAATTCTGTATAGTCTGTTGGTGTGAATTTCTGTCTTGACATCACATACTGGGCTGCTGGATACAGATCGGAAATCTCTAGCGGAATTAATCCCAAAAATGGATTGTACTGGCAGTACTGGATATCATCATTTTTTAATTTTCTTTTGATTTTGGTGTAATCTTTTGACAGATAGAACGGCCTTGTCTGCGAATCCCTGATTATGACAATCTTGTCCTTTTTTGTTCTGAAATTTCTAACAGTGTTGTGGTATGATACTATTTCTGGTCTGAATTGGTCTTCCCGCGAATACAAAAAGACTGCCTTTTCCTTGAACTTTGGAGTGCCCCGCATTAGAAAGTCAGTGTTATCTGTGAATACTTCGAGTGTCTCAAATAATTTCGGATGGGCCCTGATTTTCTTTACAATGTACTCCCATAGCCTGCCTTCGTGAATTGCCTCCTTTGACCTGTCCACCTCGGCTTTTATGGAATACAGATTGTGCAGTGCTATCTGTATGGTCCGCTCTTCGTAGGGGAGTGTTAGCATTTCCTTTGGGGTGTATTTTGTGCAGACCTCGCAGTTGCACGAAAAGTACTGGATTTCGGATAAATGGCCTGTCCTGTCTTCAGAAATGTACCTGTCATGTTTTGCGTACAGCATGTATGATGCAGAATCAAACGTATCGCATCCAAGCGCTATTGCGATTGGTATGGTCAGCGGGTGGCCTGCGCCAAAAAGATGCAACGGAATTGAATCTGGGACTAGTTTTTTTGCAGATACAATCATTTTTGCAAGTATCTTGTATTCATATGACTCCATGACCTCGACTGGACTACCAAGTGCAAGCATAGTGTATCCGTAATCCACCAGTGCCTTGGTTGATTTTTTTACCAAGTCATAGTGCTCTGCTCCCTGGATTGGCCCAACCCAGATCTGCCCATTGTCAGCTTTGCTGTCTATGGTTTCTTTAGAAATTTTCAAAGTATAGTCGACATACTCTTTTGCCTTTTTCTTTGGAAGGCCGTACCCAGTTGGCTTGTCAAGGGGGATGGCAATGTCTGTCATTATCTTTTGCTCAAATGCTGCCATGTTTGCTGATGAGACATTTACCTCGCCATACTCCAAAACCTGGTAGCCGCCTGAATCAGTCATTACTACGCCGTCATAGTTTATGATGTCGTGGATTCCACGCCTTACGGCTTCCTCTCCGTATCTATTCATTGTGATGTATGCGTTTGTTATGACCAAGCCAAAGCCCATCTGTTTTAGTTTTTGAGCAGGAATTTTCTGTGTAACTGGGTGAATCACTGGAACAAACGCAGGAGTTTCTACTTTGCCGTGATTTGTATGCAAAATTCCAATTCTTGCGGCAAGGTCAGTCTTTAGTATTTCAAACATGGAATCACCGATTTGGGAAAAACTTTGCGAAGTCGTTTTTCTTTGCAACCATTCCAAGCCAGTCCATGTCATCACTTTTGAATTTCTTTTTTAGAATTAATTTTACCTTGTTTACCGTTTGCTTTATGGTGATATCACTGGTGTCAATTTGGTGTGATTTGCGTAATCCGAATTTTTTGATGGAATCGTACGCTATTACTCCTAGTATCTCACTTGCAGCATTCTCCGTCTGCTTTAATTTGGAATAATTTCGCCTTTTGTATATTGAAATCAATTTGTAGGGATTTTTCCGTAGAATTACTGCCAATTTAATTTGTGACCTTTCAACTACATACGGTGCCAAGTGACCAACTATGATGGTGTCTTTTGCGATGATTTTTTTGATTATCTTTGCAAGCTTTTTTGTATCAACGTCTCTGGTGGAATCTTTTTTTTCAAATATGCCGTGTTTTATCGCTATTTGATTCAAATCCAGAACAGTGTATCCTAGCTCCTTTGCTAGTCTTGATGATATGGTGTGTTTTCCCGTTCCCGGATTCCCAGTAATTACTATTGACATCAAGTTCTGCTTAATTCATGCCTTATTTTTGTCAATACTAATATGAAGTAAAAATTTCCTAAACCGTATAATGCTAATTGGGCTTTTAGGAAAGGCAAACGTTGGAAAATCAACCTTCTTTTCTGCGGCAACCGAAACGGCAGTCCCGATTGGCAATTACCCGTTTACTACAATTGAGCCAAATGTGGGAGTGACCTATGTCAGAACAAAATGCGCATGCAAGCACTTTTCCATTACACACCAAAACGAATTATGCATTGATGGAATCAGACTAGTTCCAGTTAAGCTAATTGATGTTGCAGGATTGGTCCCAGGAGCACACGAAGGAAAGGGCCTTGGCAACAAGTTTCTGGATGATGCAAGGCAGGCCGAAGTTCTAATTCATGTTGTGGATGTTGCAGGAACAACTGATATCCAAGGCCAGCCAGTTCCTGTTGGAACACACAACCCCCTAGAGGATATCACGTTTGTTGAAAACGAGTTTGACCAGTGGTTCAAGCAAATTTTGGACAGGGAATGGCAAAAGCTACTCAGAGAAATTACACAAAAGACCACGAATCTGGTTGACGGAATAACAAAGAGATTCAGCGGCCTTGGAGTGAAAGAATTTCAGGTCTCAGACATCTTGAAAGAATTAAACCTGCAGACAAAAAAGCCAGCAGAATGGACTGACTCTGATATCTTTGATTTTGTAAAAAAGCTAAGAAAGAAAACAAAGCCGGTGCTGGTTGCAGCAAACAAGGCAGACCTGTGCAAGGATCTGTCCATAGTTGATAAAATAAAACAAAACAACCACGTTGTCATATGCAGTGCAGAATCCGAATTATTATTGCGAAAGGCATCAAAGGCAGGGCTCATCAAGTATGTTCCAGGTGATCCCACATTTGAAATACAAAGCCAGTCGCTAAATCCGCAACAAAAGCAGGCACTAGACCTGGTAAAAACAGTGCTTGCAAAAACCCACACCACCGGAATCCAGGAGACAATTAATCATGCAGTATTTGATTTACTAAAATTCATCACAGTGTACCCAGTAGAAGATGAGGCCAAGCTTTCAAACAAGGATGGTGTGATCCTGCCTGATGCACGCCTTTTACTGGCTGGTTCCACTGCAAAGGACCTGGCTGGAACGATTCACGCTGATCTTGCAAAAGGGTTCCTCTTTGCAGTAGATGTCAAGAAAAAGCTTCGAATAAGCGCAGATCACATACTAAATGACGGCGACGTGGTAAAAATTGTCTCAAGCATGAGTCGTGGGTAAAATGATCTGTCTTGGAATTGAAAGCACCGCTCATACATTTTCCTGCGCTATAGTGCAGAAAAACAAAAAGAGCGGAAAAATTTTATCCGATGTTAGAAAAATATACCGACCGCCAGAAGGCCAAGGGATTCACCCAAGGGAGGCATCGCGTCACCACATAGAGAACAGCCCTGAAGTTCTTCTGGAGTGCCTAAAAAAAGCCAATCTGAAAATTAGCGACATTGATATCATATCGTATGCGGCAGGACCTGGACTTGGGCCATGTCTTAGAGTGGCAGGGGTAATAGCTAGGACCGTCTCATCGTACTACAAAATTCCAATCTATCCTGTGAATCACGCAATTGGGCACATTGAGCTTGGGAAATTACTGACTGGCGCAAAGGACCCGCTAGTATTGCTAGTATCTGGCGGACACACGGTGCTTGCTGCGCTAAAGCAAAAAAAATGGCGAATATTTGGAGAAACACTGGACACCACTTTAGGCCAGCTTCTTGACCAGTTTGGCCGCTCCTTGGGATTTGCATCCCCATGTGGGAAAAAAATTGAAGAGCTTGCCTTACAATCACAAAATTACATTTCTCTGCCATATGTAGTAAAGGGAAACGACGTGTCATTTTCAGGACTGCTTTCTGCTGCAAAAAAAATCTCCCAGAACCAAAAGGACGCATGCTATTCCCTGCAGGAAACAGCATTTGCGATGATTGGCGAGGCAACAGAGAGGGCACTGTCGTTTACCGAAAAAAAGGAACTGCTAATTGTTGGAGGTGTATCTGCAAACAAAAGACTGTCGGAAATTCTGAAAAAAATATGCCAGAGACAAAAATGCAAGTTCTTTGTATCCCCAATAGAATATGCGGGTGACTGCGGCTCGCAAATTGCCTGGACTGGATTGCTCGAGGCTACTGCAAAAAAGAGTGCGGACATCAAGGACACATTTGTGCGACAGTCCTGGAGATTGGATACTGTAGAAATTGATTATTGAGATCTGCCTAGTGCCTTTTGTATGTCCTTTAGCCAGCCGCCGTTACTAAAGACGCCAAACTTGTAGTCTTTTTCACCTTGCTCTGTTTTTACTCTAATGCAGACCTTTTTTATGAACAATCCTTCCTTCCATGCTTTTACTATATTTTCATGTGAAGCATCCAAAATGGTTTCATCAATTCTTTTTGTAAAGTCGGCAATTCTTCCGCGGGTCTTGTCAAAGGCGATTCTCTTTGTGGTAAGCGTGAGTATTCCTGCACCTAGCGAGTCCTCATTGCAGTCCTCTTGTTTTAGTTTTTTTTCTGATTCGTCCATGACTAGCTTAGTCCGCTAGGTCTGGTTATAATTTTACCTAGCTATCTGTTAACCTAATATTTTGCCAATAAATCATAATTGCATTGAAATTGCTCAAAAAAGGCGCAGAAGGCGATATTTTTCTCACAAAACATGAAAACGTTTTGGCAATTCTAAAGACAAGAAAAAAAAAGCAGTACCGAAACCAAGTACTGGACGACAAGATACGAACCAGCCGTACAATTCGGGAATCAACCATAATGTCAGAGGTAAAGGGATTTGGAGTCAAAACCCCGCTGATATACCAAGTCAATCCCAATGATTGTACCATACTAATGCAGCAAATCAAGGGAAATGTTGTGCGCGACCTTTCAGGAAAGAAGCTCATTCTCGCATGCATGGAAATTGGAAAAATTACAGGAACATTGCACAAAAACGGAATAATGCACGGGGATCTCACAACATCAAATTTCATTTTGAGCAATGGAAAAATTTACACAATTGATTTTGGACTGTCACAGAGAACCACACGAATCGAGGATCATGCAGTAGATTTGAGACTCTTCAAGGAAATACTAAACAGCGCACATGTGAATATGATGAAAAGTCTCTGGTCAAGCTTTTTGAAAGGATATAGAACTGCAGTCGGGCCCGAGAGGTATGGCCAGATATTGAATCATGTTTCAGTAATTGAGGGACGTGGAAGATATGCGCAAGTCGTTTGATCTGTACTTTGCATCATCGAACAAAAACAAGTATTCTGAGGCCAAGGAAATCCTATCAAAATTCAAGCTGAACTTGGGCTTTTTTGAATTTGCGCCAGTGGAGATCCAATCCAATTCAATTTTGGAAATTGCTACAAAAAAATCACTCGACGCATATTGGTCATGCAAAAAACCAGTAATAGTAGAAGACGACGGATTATTCATACCTGCACTTGGAGGGTTTCCAGGCCCGTATTCCTCGTATGTTTTTAAGACAATTGGAAATGCAGGAATTCTGAATCTGGTAAAGTCAAAAAGAAATGCCGAGTTTCATTCCGTAATAGCATACTGTGATGGAAAAAAGCCGGTCCTATTCCAGGGAGTAATCAAGGGAGTAATATCAAAAAAGCAAAAGGGAAATGACTGGGGGTACGACCCTATTTTCATTCCAAAAGGAAAGACGAAGACCTACGCAGAACTAGACGACAAAAACACCCTCTCCCATCGGTACATAACGCTTGGAAAATTTGCTAGATGGTACAAGAAATCAATAAACAACTGATTCTTACAAATTCCACTATATTCTTGTAACGTCAACTCTTGTTTTGTTTACTGAGACTCTGATTGATTCTCTTTTTTGCTATCTCAAAGGCAAGTTTGCTAATTGATTTTGCTTGAGCTGAGTCTGAATTCAGCTGGTACATTATGGCCTTGCCGACTGTTCTTGTTTTTTTGAGCACTTC
>JAHEXS010000057.1 GCA_023252015.1 Candidatus Nitrosotenuis sp.
TCTGCTTTATCTGTTTTTTCCCAAGGGAACAAAATGTCCGTTCTTCCAAAGTGTCCATATGCCGCAGTATCCCTGTAAATTGGTTTTTTGAGATCAAGTTGTGATATGATGGCACTTGGTCTCATATCAAAATGCTTTCTGACCAGATTCTCAATATCCTCTTCTGGCATTTTGCCTGTACCAAAGGTGCTTATCATCAATGAAACTGGTTCTGCAACCCCAATTGCGTATGCAACCTGAACTTCACATTTATTGGCAAGACCTGCAGCAACGATGTTTTTTGCAATATATCTGCACATGTAGCAGGCTGATCTGTCCACCTTTGATGGATCCTTTCCAGAAAAGGCGCCTCCACCATGTCTTCCCTGTCCACCATATGTGTCTACGATGATTTTTCTTCCAGTAAGACCAGCATCTCCTGGCGGGCCACCTATGACAAAACGTCCAGTTGGATTGATGTGAATCTTTATCTTGTCATTCCACCACTTGCCGCAGACTGGTTTTATCACTTTTTCAATTATTTGGTTTTGAATCTCAGAATTTGTAATATCTGGAGAATGCTGAGTTGATATCACTATTGTCTCAACTCCTTTTGGTTTACCGTCTTCGTATTCTACGGTTACCTGTGATTTACCATCAGGTCTTACCCAAGCAAGTTCTTTGCTTTTACGTAATTCTGCAAGCCTTCTTGTCAGTTTATGAGCAAGAAGAATTGGCAACGGCATTAATTCATCAGTCTCATTTACCGCATAACCGAACATCAATCCTTGATCACCCGCTCCCTGATCCTTGTTTTCAGTAGCAGTGACACCCTGTGATATGTCGGGACTTTGTGCATGTAATGAAACTAGCACACTACACGAGTCTGCGTCAAAACCAAACTCCGGCCTGTCATATCCTATTTCTTTTATGGTTTTTCTTACCATATCCTGAATGTCAAATCTTGCCTTTGAGGTAACTTCGCCAGCAACAATCACAATACCTGTGGTTGTCATGGTTTCTATGGCAACACGAGAATCTGGGTCTTGTCGTAGAAATTCATCTAATAATGCGTCTGAAATCTTGTCGCAAATTTTGTCTGGATGTCCTTCTGTTACCGATTCTGAAGTAAAAAGAAAACTTCTTGGCATTGGGAATCTGACCTATAGTTCGTTTTCTAGTCTGATAAATAATACGTTGTTTCCTCTTACGATAACTCTGCCATAGTTTGCAGATATTTTTCCATCATGAAGTTCTTCTGCGTCTGTCATGATCAAATTCATGTAGGAGTCCACGTTATCCATTTTACCCTTGTACTCTACCTCGTTCTTTAGCCTGACCGTGACTTTCTTTTTTGTATTTTTTTGAAGAGTTGTTAGTGGTTTCTTCACGCTTGTTTGTGACAATGGTTGTTCTCTTGTTGATGCTAGCTTAATAACCGGAATAAAAGCCTTGCCTATTTTATAATATCAATATTAGATTTGTTTATTTTTCCACTTTTTGAGAATTAATTGTACATGATATCAACCGGACTGGAAAAATTAGATGAGTTACTTGGAGACGGAATAAAAAATGGAATAATCACAGACATCTTTGGCGCAAGCAGTACTGGAAAAACCCAACTAGTCTTGCAAATAGCAGTCAATTCTCTTTCACTGGGAGGAACCATATTGTATCAGGACACGACAGGAAATTTTAGACCTGAACGACTCTTGGACATGCTAAAACCAAAGGAACTCGATGCGGCACTTCTTGACAAAATAACAGTTGGGAGAATAACGAATATGCAAGAGCAATTCAGCGCAATATCAAAAATTGAACAATCTAACTATTCACTAGTCATAATTGATAACATAACTGATCTATTTTCATTTGAATATTCAAAAGAAGAACAAATCTTAGAAAAAAATAAGCAATTCACCAAATACATGAAACAACTGGCCAGTGTAGTGTTTGAAAAAAAAATTCCGGTGGTCGCAGTAAATATGATTAGAAAAATTAATGACATAGAACAAGAGAATTTAGATTCCGTCATGAGTCTTTTTACCCATATCAAAATCAAACTTTCAAAAAAATCAACTAACTACATGGGCGAAGTGTTTCCACATTCTGGAGAAAATCGATTTTATTATAAAATTGAAAAAAATGGATTGACGAGCTCAACTTAACCTATTTAACTATGAGAATTACCTAACTCATTATGGCGGGCATCTTTGATTCTATTCCAATCATAACCGTGGTTTTGTTTGCAATTGGAGTTATTGGAATAATTGTATATGAACGAGCTAAATCAAGAAAAGATACAGAACAAACAGCTTGATTCTATACTAACTAAATTTAGTTCCTTGGGATTTACGCAACTCACCGAAATTCAAAAAAAAGCAATCCCATTAATCATTCAAAAAAAAGACTCGCTAATAATTGCACCAACAGGTTCAGGAAAAACGGAATGTTCAGTAATCCCAATTTTTTCATTTATTGGAACCTCAAAGTCAACTGGAAAAATAAAAGCGTTATACGTAACCCCGCTAAGGGCGCTAAACAGGGATGTCTTTAAGAGAATAATCAGGTATGCGGAATCTGAAAACCTTACAATAGAAATTCGACACGGAGATACATCACAAGCAACCAGAAAAAAAATCTCTACTGCACCTCCTGATGTCTTGATCACAACACCTGAGACACTTGTAATCTTACTAACCCAGCAAAAAATGCTTGACGCGTTATCAGAATTAGACTGGATCATAATAGATGAAATCCACGATTTATTGTCAAATGAACGAGGCTCACAGTTATCGCTTAGCCTTGAAAGATTGCAGGTTAACTCAAAGCACAACATGACAAGAATAGGCCTTTCTGCAACCGTGGGTAATACTACTGATGCTGCAAAATTCCTAGTGGGAACAAAAAGGAAATACGAAATCATCAAAGACGACACAATAAGAAAATACGATGTTGAAATCAAACACGTAGACGGAACAATTAGCGATGTTGCAGATTTTATAGTTGATTATCTGGTCAAGCTGAATCTGAATTCGCCAGTGCTTCTTTTTACCAATACTAGGGGCGAGGCAGAATTTTTGGCATCAATACTTAGGGAAAAATCCCCAATAAGTGTGGAACTTCATCATGGATCATTATCACAACAGGTACGTGAGGAAACCGAGGAGAATCTCAAAGGAGGCAGATCCCGACTTGTGGTGTGCACATCATCACTTGAGCTTGGACTGGATATAGGCTCAGTAGAACTAGTCATGCATTATGGTTCCCCAAGACAGGTCTCAAAATTTATGCAAAGAATAGGAAGAAGCAAACACAACAGGGAATCATCCGCAAAAGGAATAATCATAACCAACAATGTGGATGATGAGCTAGAGACAAAGGCAATCTTGGAGCGAATCCAGGAAGGTTCTATCGAAGATCAATTAATCCATGATGGTTCACTTGACGTGCTGGCACACCATCTGGTTGGCCTCTCAATGCAATTGGGCTCAATTACTGTTGAAAATGCATTTAACACATTTACACAATCATATCTTTTCCGAAACCTGACAATTGACGATCTAATCAGTGTGCTGGAGTTGCTTGATTCTAATTATTTAGTGATGTTTGATAAGGAAAAAATGATCTTTAGAAAAACTGGGCGATGTTTTAGATATTATTTTGAAAACCTTTCTACCATTCCTGACATATTAAAATTCAAAGTGTTTGACACAATCTCTAAAAAATCAATTGGAAGCTTGGATCAAAGGTTTGTTGGAGATTTTGGCGAAGCTGGAAATATCTTTGTCCTACGCGGAACACAATGGAGAATTATCAATGTGGATGAATCTGGACTAAAAATAAATGTCGAACCAATCCGTTCTGGCGGCATAACTGTGCCATATTGGGAAGGGGAGAACATACCTGTGGATTATAGGACTGCCTCTAAGGTGGGACAATTTCGCACAAAGGTCAAGTCTGGTTTAATAAAACTTCCAGACAATGTGATTACAAACCTCGATTTACCAATAATTCCAGATGAAAAAACCATAGTGATCGAGTCAGTAAAAAACCAAGGCTCAATAGTCATGCATTCTTGTTTTGGCACAAAAATCAACGCTACCATATCAACACTTCTTTCTTCAATGCTGTCATCTAAAACCGGATTTCAAGTAGAGTCACGGTCTGATGCATATAGAATAGTCTTGTCATCAAAGGGAAGAATACAAGAAAACCAAATACGTGAAACGCTAAGCGACAATTATGTTCTGCATGAAATCGTCACAGCATCCCTGAATGGAACACACAATGTCAATTGGAGAACATGGAATGTTGCAAAAAAATTTGGCATTGTAGGGCGAGGCGCAATATATGACAAAAAATCAGCACGGTTTCTCTTTGACAGATACTCAAAAACCGCGCTAGTCAAAGAGGCACTGCGTGAGCTTTTCCATGACAAGTACGATTTGGAAGGCTCTAAGAAAGTTTTAGAAAAAATTCAAAACAATACAATTGCCATAATGTGGTTTGACGCAAATAGCTTCTCCAAGCTTGCTACTCCAATACTGGATCATACCACAAAATACTATTCATCGCCGGCAAGTATTGACAAAGGATTACTTGATTTAGTAAAGAACCGCTTACTCAAGACAAGACACAGATTGATCTGTGCAAGATGTGGAAAGTGGGAAAAGGTAATAGAAACAACTGACATTGAGAAAATACCGTCCTGCCCATATTGCAAGGGACGACAAATCACAACCACGTTTTATTCCGACTATGATCTTGGGAAAATTATACAAAAAAAATTCACAGGCAAAAAAATATCATCTGAGGAAAATCACAGATTTGAGCGAGCCTGGAAGGCCGCATCACTTCTTGCAAATTTTGGCAAAACCGCACTGATTGTCCTATCCGGATATGGGATTGGCGCAGATACTGCATCAAGAATACTGCGAAACATGGTGGATGAGGAGAATCTATACCGGCAGATATACGAAGCCGAAAGGCAATATGTAATGACTAGGGGCTTTTGGGACTAGTTTTTCTTTTTAATTGATGAAAATGGGGTCACAAACAGATCTGTCCTTCCCTCTAATCCCTGCTTTGCGGTAACACCTGTGACTGAAATTATTTCACCTATAGAGCATTCATCCAGGAGCCTTGCCTGATTTCTCCATCCCTTTATCCAAATTTGGCCTGTGTCGTCCTCAATGAACATTTCAGAAAGTGAAATTGACTCGCCTGCTTTTGTTTGCACGTTGCGTCTTTCTGGGGCCTTGAGTATGATTGCTTCGATACAGTAATAATTATTGTCAGGTTTTATGTTTGCAATTTTTGTCCTGAGATCTGATAACTGGGGAATATTTTCTCCCTCAATTTTTCGTACAAAAGAATCTGAATCAATTGTAATGTTATTGCCGTATACTTTAGAAGGCATGCACTCAAGCATATCGCCATGACTGAATGAGCTCGTAACATTTGCGGTGTCAACAATATGGAAGAGTTGTTTTTCCTTGTCGACTCCAAGAATCATAGTATTTCCATTCTCGTTTTTTGAGGTTGATAGTATTCTAAATGCAATGGGCTGTACCTTTATGTCTGCTATCTCTAGCACGGTTGATTCGTTTCCATGAATTTCTAATTCCTGCTGATTCAGCTTTACCTTTACTCCCAAAAGTCTAGCTTTTGTCTGGGGTGGTATGACCTTTGGAATTTCTGATTCATTTTTGTTCCACAGTACAACTCTCATTGAACGGCCATCCTTTCCCTGCAGTCTAAATCGTAGTGAATTGCCTTGTTGGCCGCGGACGTTTGTAAATTCTGAGTAATTAATACTGCCGTCAATTATTCCGGAAACTATGAGATTCTTTTCTCCTTCCTTTACGTCGTTAACGTCCTTTGTCAGAGAATCTAGTGACGGAATGGTGCTTTCTACGTCTGCAATTTCTATAGTGGAGCCTGAGCCAATATTGATGGTTGGCTCACCATTGAGGTCAGACTTTACATAGGCCTTGATTATTTTTATGAGATTTCCTGGTTTTAGGTTGACAATGTCGGGCAGATTTGCTTTTTCATCCCACATCTTTACCGTAACTGCCGACTCGTTATCGTAAACAGTCATGTTTCTAAGCATGAACTGTGAGCCGTCTTTTCTTGAAAACTGTTTTGCAGGCGATACGTTCAGCACCCTTGTTTGTAGGGTTACCTCTTTTGCTCCTACATACAGATCCTTTATGCTAATTTCGCTTTTTACTGGCTCTGATATTACCACGCCAAGGTCGGAGGCAACCAAAAACAATGCACCCTGATCCGTAAGATAGCCTGCGCCGATCTTTTCCTTTTTCTGTGCGATCATGTTTTCAACATCGGATTTTGATAATTCGGGTTTTTGTTCAAGAAGCTTAGTCAGCAATAAATCAAATTCAGCCAAGTTAATTTCTGATAGGAAAATCACTTAATAAAAATTTCATTAATCTAAATTAGCGGGTCGATCTAAAAAAATCAATGTCTGCCATAACTGCAAGATCGCTTCACAAGTCATATGGAGCCATCACTGCAGTAGATGGAATAGATCTGGATGTGCAATCAGGTCACATATTTGGCTTTCTTGGCCCAAATGGAGCAGGTAAATCAACTACAATTAAGATACTAACTACACTAATTCCGCCAACATCAGGAACTATTGACGTCCTAGGCATTAACGCAATAAAGCAACCGCTAGAGGTTCGAAAGAGAATAGGAGTTGTACTACAACAGCCAAGCTATGAGCCAAATCTATCGGTAGAAAAATCACTTGAAAAATATGGAATGATGTGGAATATTGACAGGAAAACAAGAAAGGAAAGGTCTGAGGAACTAATTGATGTTTTTGACCTAAATGAAATTCGAAAAAGAAAGAACGAAGATCTATCGATAGGTCAAAGGCGCCGAGTCCAAGTTGCACGAGAATTCATGCATGAAATGGATCTGTTGTTCCTTGACGAACCTACAGTTGGCCTAGACCCAACCGCAAGAAGAAATCTACTTGACTATCTGAAAAGCAAGGTAAAAACTGGCCTTAC
>JAHEXS010000058.1 GCA_023252015.1 Candidatus Nitrosotenuis sp.
ACAAAAATACACAGTGGTAACAAAAAATTCTGTCCTAGAGAATATCATCAAAAATTTGATGACGAATACAATGGTGGAGTATGAGGTAAATTCAAGATAGTGAGAAAATAATGCTAATTACATAAACAAGATGCGGATCCAAAATAGGGTCTCTAAACGCCATAATCATGTCCAATCAGAACTTTGACCTGTGATGATGTCTAACTAATTTTACCAATACCTTACCTCGCGCTCTGATTTTTTTAAAGTTTGAACCTAAATTTTACAAGTTTGTGAACAATGAGGCAAAAACCGTGATTGTCTATATTACTGTACAATAAGTGGTGGCAATCTTTTTGTCAGAATCCGCAACTACATGTAGTATTGAACAGCTATTTTTTCTGCAATCTTGATGTCCTTTTGTATTTTCACTTTTTTTAGTGCTTCCTCAAAGTGCCTCATTGTTACCTTGGCGTTCTTAACTTGTTTTTCGGCTTCCTTTGGATCCGGATATTTTCCTAGGAACTCATGTATTACAATAGATGCTGCCGTATTTGCAATGGCTGCTACATCTGCCCCGCTAAGTCCATCTGAAGAGTCTGCTATTTTTTCTAAATCTACATAATCTGGATTTTTTCCAGCATTCGAACTAATCTCTTTGTCGATAGGAATCTCCTTTGTACTTATCTCTAGAATTTTTTTCCTGCCGTCTTTGTCTGGCATTGGTACTAGTATCGTTCTATCGAATCTGCCCGGTCTTAGAAGTGCCGGATCGATCATGTCTGCTCTGTTTGTGGCGGCAATCACAACTACTCCATAAAGTGTTTCTATTCCGTCCATCTCAGTTAAGATCTGACTGACAACTCGTTCCGTAACTGATACATCTCCACTCATTCCTCTGATTGATGCTATGGAGTCAATTTCATCAAAAAACACTACACATGGGGATGACTGTCGCGCTCGCCTGAAAATCTCTCTTATCCCTCTTTCTGACTCTCCAAGCCATTTTGATAGCAATTCCGGACCTCTAATTGAAATGAAGTTGGCCTCGCTCTCAGTTGCCACCGCTTTTGCCAAAAGTGTTTTTCCGGTACCGCTTGCCCCGTAAAGCAAAATCCCACGAGGTACCTTGTAGCCAAGATTTCTATAGAATACGGGATACTTCATTGGCCACTCTACTGCTTCCTGTAGTTCTTGCTTTACCGTTGTAAGGCCACCTATGTCGCTCCAAGGAACGTCCGGATTTTCTATGTAGACTTCACGCATACCAGCTGGTATGATTTCTTGAAACGCATTGTTGTAGTCTTCAGCGTTTACTATTAGTTTATCCAAAACTTCGGATGAAATTTTTTCATCTGCCAAATTAATTTCGGGCAATAACCTCCTCAAGCATTTCATCGCTGCCTCTTTGCAGAGATATTCTAAATCCGCACCTACGTATCCGTGGCTAATTGATGATATCTTGTCCAAATTAACATCGTCTGCTAGTGGCATGTTTCTAGTATGTATCAAAAGTATCTCATGCCTTCCCTTTTTCTGTGGTACCTTGATTTCAATTTCTCTGTCAAATCTCCCGGGTCTTCTAAGTGCTGGATCCAATGAGTTTGGTCTGTTTGTTGCCGCAATGACAATTACCTTGCCTCTTGCTTCAAGACCATCCATGAGTGAAAGCATTTGTGAGACTACTCGTCTTTCTACTTCACCTGTTACCTCATCACGTTTTGGTGCTATAGAATCAATCTCATCTATGAAAACAATGGTCGGGGCTTTTTCTCTTGCTTCTTTGAAAATTTCTCGTAGTCTTGCTTCACTCTCACCATAAAACTTGCCAATTATCTCAGGACCTGAAATGCTGATAAAATGAGCATTGCTTTCGTTTGCCACTGCTTTTGCCAAAAGTGTCTTACCTGTACCTGGTATTCCATAAAGTAAAACTCCTTTTGGTGCCTCGACTCCAAGTTTTTCAAAAATCTCTGGATGTCTCATGGGTAGCTCAACCATTTCTCTAACTTTTCGGATCTCGTCTGTCAGGCCGCCTATGTCCTCATACGATATGTGAGGGATGCCGTGGAGCGACTCGCTTTTCTCCCCAATAACGAATGTCGTCTTTTGAGTTACAATTACTGCCTCTGCTGTTGGTGAGACATCTATTACCTGAAAAGTTAATCTGCCACCAAAATATCGCACCATGACATAATCCCCTACTATGAGTGGTGTGTTTTCTAGTGATTCTGTAAGGTATCTCTCATCAATCGAAGGAATCACTTCAAGTGGTGCTACGACAATTTTTTCAGCAGGTACTGCTCTTATCTTTCTGACTTCTACTTTGTCGCCTATTGCGATTCCCAAGTTGTTTCTTGTAACTCCGTCAATTCGTATGATGCCCTTTCCCTCATCTGATGGGTAAAGTGGAAGACACTTTGCAACGGTTCTTTTCTTTCCTTTGATTTCAAGAACGTCGCCGGTTGCAGCAGCAACTGAATCTGCAGAATCATAGTCGAGGCGCGCTATTCCCTTACCAACATCTCGTGAATATGCCTCTAATACCTTAAGCAAAGTAGAATTTTGGGTTATGTGTTATTTTGTCTCGTCTGAGCCTTATACCTTGTCATTAAATAAGTGAAAATTTTGATATTTTTACAATACTTGCTAAATTATAATTTTAATGACTCTCGTAATCCCTTGTACCTGTTTCTGATCGTAACTTCTGTTACTCCAGCTGCAAGTGCAATTTCTTTTTGCGAAACATTTTCCTTGCATTTTATACATGAAATGTAAAGTGCTGCAGCTGCAAGCCCCATTGGATCCTTTCCTGCAGTAATCTGCATCGTACTTGCATCCTCTAGAATTATAAGCGCTCTTCGTTTTGTTTTTTCATTCAATCCTACCTTGCTTGCTATTTTTGACATGCAGCTGATTGGATCTACTACTGGCATTTTCAGTTCAAGTTCGTGCACTAGCAATCTGTAATTTCTTGAAACGTCTTTTCTTTTTACGTTGATTGCCTCGGACACATCGTTTAGAGTTCTTGGTGTCTCGACATCTCTACATGCGGCATATACCGCTGCTGCAAGTAGTCCTTCAATCGATCTGCCTCTGACCAAGCCCTTTGCAAGTGCTTTTCGATAAATATATGCGGTTTTTTCAACTACTGCGTCCGATAGGGCAAGCTTATCCCTTAGCTTGTCTAGTTGAGTGAACGCATGTCTGAAATTCTTATCTGCCTGTACATGAGCTTGACTTCTGCTATCCCATGTCCTGAGTCGATTCATACTCATTTTCATTGACGAAGAAAGCGGTTTTCCAGTAGCATCTCTGTTTGTATGGCCAATTATTGTTGCAAGTCCCATGTCGTGCATTGCAAGAGACGTTGGTGCACCTGTTCTGGTTTTATCGTCACGCTCATCCTTTGAAAACAAATGACGTTCAGGACCAGAATCGTCAACGCGTTCAAGAATTACAAAACCACAACTATTGCAAAATCTTTCGCCAGTGATGTCATCAGTCATCATCATTCCTTTACTGCAACGTCTGCATTGACCTTCTTTGTTGAAAGTTTGTATAACCATACACTATCAGATATATAGATCTCCTCATTCGCTAATAAGAACCAGTGTATTTTGTGACCCATTTACCTGATTGCATATGTCTGAAAATTGACTTTTTTAATACTTGGTATCTTTATGTGAATGGATTTTTGCATTTGGTGTTTTGTCTTTATTCGCAAGTACATTTTCGGCATCCTCCTCCCCATTTTTTATTAACTGCTTTATTGTGGCAATTGAAAAGTCGGCATCCTCAAAAAGAAAATGAATGTCTTCTTTTCGTGCTATGTGTATTATTTGCTTGATTATGGCACCTCGCTCACACGCAAGTCTGTGGTATTCTAATTCTAGTAGTGAGAATTTTTCTTCACCCTTCTTGTCCAAATTGGACGATTCGATGATGTCGTGCATTTCTTTTATCAGTGCGAGCTGTCTTGAGATGACTCTTGACATTCTGACTGTGTGATCTGTTTTGTCGGTGTGCATAATGTCCCTTGCTCTGTGCCATGACTCGATCATGTTTTTTGGAATTTCGTCTTGTCTGTGCGGAAATAGATTAACAATGTAGACTTTTTTATCTTGTCTTGGAGATGCGTCAATGACTTCAGTTAATGGTGTATTGCTCAACAGCGTACCGTCCCATAGATATCTGTCACCTATTTGTGTCCACGATATGCCATAGAATGGATACCCTGCACTTGCAACGACATGTTCTGCGTCAATGTTGTTTCGTCTGCTATCAAATATGCATGATTTTCCACTCTGGATATCAGTGCTTGTTACAATCAGTCTTGGATTTTTAGGATCTTTGAGTTTTCCAAAATCTGTATATTCCTTTAGTGTATTTTTGAGCGGTGTAATGTCATAAAGATATGGAAGATTGAAAAAATTCAAAAGAGTTGGCGCAAACCAGATTGGTGCAAACGCCTTTAGATTTCCATAAATTGATGATTGCATTGATGACAAAAATGCCCTTGTCTCTTCTGGCAAAAACGAAGGGGTTGTTCTTTCTGCCAAGGCAAGCCAAAACTCTTCTAGATTTTTTGCAGGATTGCCGTCTTTGCCTGCCGTAATGATTGCAGCATTAATCCCACCAATCGACGTTCCTGCAACAATGTCGAATTTTATTTTGTGTTTTTGTAATGTCTTGTATACGCCGCACTCATATGCTCCAAGTGACCCACCTCCCTGCAGCACAAGCACTGTCTCAAAGTCTCTTGGGGTGTCATCTGTTATTTTTTTCAACTTCCCTGATTACCACTGAAATGCATTTAAAGTATAGATCTATCCAATACCTCAAACTTGGCAACCCTTGGAATATTAATACGCCAATTAACCTAATACTAACAAGTGACACTTAAGACAATAAATCCAACAACTGAAGAAATTATCGCAGAATATGACATTATTAATAAGGAGAAAATATTCGAGGCTGTAAAAAAATCAAAAATAGCATTCGCGGATTGGAAAAAAGACATCAAAAAACGAACCGACTTTATTCAGATTTTTGCCCAGGAGCTGCGAAAAAATAAAACTGAACTTGCACGCTTGGCAACAAAAGAGATGGGTAAACCCATCAAGGAGTCTCTTTCTGAGGTTGAAAAATGCGCATGGGCAATGGAATTCTATGCAGATAATAGCGATATTTTCTTACACGCCGAGGCAATAAACACTGATGCCAGAAAAAGCATAATTTCGTTTGAACCGCTTGGCGTAATTGCTAGTGTGATGCCTTGGAATTTTCCATACTGGCAAGCATTACGATTTGCGGCCCCATCCCTTATGGCTGGAAACACAATAACGCTCAAACCTGCCAGTGCAACAATGCAATGTGGAATTGAAATAGAAAACATGTTTCGAAAGGCTGGCTTTCAAGACGGAGTATTTCAAACCCTTGTTGGAGATTCAAGCATTGTTGAGCCGCTCATAGATTCTGACATCAGTGCTGTCACATTTACTGGAAGCACATCTGCAGGAACAAAGGTTGCACAAAAAGCAATGTCCAATCTCAAAAAATGTGTGCTGGAACTTGGGGGAAGTGATCCCTTTATCGTGTGCAGTGATGCGGATATAGAAAAAGCATCAAGTGGAGCAGTAAAAGGCAGATTCATCAACTGTGGACAGAGCTGCATCGCATCAAAAAGATTCTTTGTTACAAAAAACGTAGCAAAGGAATTCATCGAAAAATTCGTGCAAAAGACAGAGGGCTTAAGAGTTGGCAATCCAGTGTCTGAAGAAACTGACATTGGCCCGCTTGTAAACAATGCAGGCCTGAACAAAATTGAGGAGATGGTAAATGATGCAATAGCAAAAGGTGCAGAGGTGCTTACTGGCGGAAAGCGACTTGGCGGCAAAGGTTACTTTTACAGTCCTACTGTGATTACCAAAATTTCCCCAAAAATGCAAATTGCGTACGAGGAAACATTTGGCCCAGTCGCACCAATCACTGTAGTCGAGGATGAAGCGGAGGCGATACGCCTTGCAAATGACTCCAAATTTGGCCTTGGGGCAAGTATTTGGACACGAGATCTTGAAAAGGCCGAACGTCTCTCAAGACTGGTCGAATCTGGAATAGTTACAATAAACAATGTAGTGATATCTGATCCTAGGATTCCATTTGGAGGAATCAAACACAGTGGATTTGGTAGGGAGCTATCGCGATACGGGATGATGGAATTTGTCAACATCAAATCGATTAGATTCTATGATGATCTGGTCAAGCAACATCATGTAGAATGACTCTCTCACAAAACAAAAATTGTAATATTGCTGTTTGTGCCTGAAAAATTACAAAAAATCTCAATCTGAAATAAAACACTCGATCTAATCTGAAAATTTGAAGACATTTGTCAAATTTAAACATGCCAAATAATATTAAAATTCAAAGATAATGAAATTCGTGGACAGTAACGAAACTCTGCTAGAAATCGTAAAAAAATTACAAGCAGCTGGAATCGGCGATTCTGGTAGACTGTCTTACATATTACACTCACTTGAAAAAGGGAAGAAAATCTACGAGTCTGACAAAAAATATCTAATTGAAAAACAAATACAATTACAAAAAACTCAACTTGTCAAGAAAAATACTGACAACCAAAAAAAACAGTCAAACGCTCTTGTTTCTAACTCTACCTCAAATTCTGTTTTGATTAGCCGTGTACACAAATGTGCATCATGTAATAACGGATTAAATCTTGAGGAGCGAACCGTTAGATATCAAGACAAGTGGTTTCATGTGGCATGTTTTAGCTCTGTACTAAAAACAGAATCCCCTCTACCACAAATGGCGCAAATTGCTGAAGAATCTAAAGTAGCACAGATGGAACAAAAAACCCAAATTAAAACAGTGCGGGCAAAAACCGATCCTGTTTTAGTGCTATTGGCATCTGCAATTTTTGCGTTGCTTGTATTTACTGCTTATAGTGTGCTTTCATACCTCAGTATCATTGTAATTTTG
>JAHEXS010000059.1:0-3137 GCA_023252015.1 Candidatus Nitrosotenuis sp.
GGATGCATGATATGATAGTTTAGGTCCAAATTTTATAGTGATTTAGTTTTATTCTGCAATTAATAGGACAATTCTTATCTAAATGAGATGATGATAAACGCGTAAATATAATAATGTACAATATTATTACATGAAAATTGACGAAAGTACCTTAGAAGAACAAATTTATGAATTTTCATTATGTCTGCGTTGTAGGCAATTTCATGTAAATGTCCAAAATGGTGAATGCGAATTATGTATTCAAAAGAGCAACTAATTCCTCATAAACAAGTTATACTTTTAACCTCAGGTAATTATCAGGAACAAGGATTTTTGGTTAAACGAATCGAGCTTCGTCTTTACCTTGAAAAAGGAGATCGTCAACGTGGGCCATTTTCCACTATCACCGCATACATTGAAACTGATAAGGGGCCAATAGAATTGGTATTAGAGGAAGGCTATGGGGGGTACTTTGCCTTGGAAGAAACTGCGGCGTATTTGACTTCTCATCCGATCTTATCTGGAATTATTTTGCGGGCAGTTTTACTCTTGAAAAATTCTCTTGAAAAGCAAATGGTTGTTGTTAATTCGTAGAAATACTAAACACAATTTGTGAACTAGAATGTAAAGAATGATTGTTTACTTAGTACCGGGAAAAGACACACAAGAGATAACGCACCTTGAAAATGAAAAATTACTTGATTTCAAATCCAAAAATCTTAGCGATATTAATCTGGCATGCAAATCAAATTCAACATTCTTCACAGCTGGAAGGAAATAGACTGAGATTATAGAAGATTCCACAAGTACGCCTTGAGATCTTGAAAGACATCTGCAAATGGCCAATACGCGTCTTTTTGATATCATATTGGGATAATCAATAAAAGAAGTCACAACAATGAATTATTGGCCGCAATGAAGAATCAGAGTTATATCTGAAAAATGATGTGAAGGCATTTGTCTGAGCTGCCTTTTTTTCAGTGCCAAGTCACAACATTGGAGTATATATAAAAGCGATATATAACAACCAAAAGATGCCACAGACAAAGCCAATTGTTAGTATTGAAAATGTGGTTGCATCTGCTACTGTTGAACAGAAACTTGATCTAAACGAAATCACAAAAAAATTTCCAGACACTGAATGGAATCCTGACCAATTCCCCGGCCTTGTATTTAGAATAAAGAATCCAAAAACAGCTACACTGATCTTCTCATCGGGCAAAATGGTTTGCACCGGAGGCAAATCCGAAGACATGGCAGTAAAGGCAGTAAGATCTGTAGTGCAGCAATTACGAAAGGGAGGAGTCAAAGTAAAAAATGAGCCAATTGTAACCGTACAAAATATCGTGGCATCGATTAATCTTGGCGGAAAAATTCACCTAGAGCAGGCCGCAAGAACGCTTCCGCGAAGCATGTACGAACCAGAACAATTTCCAGGACTAATTCACAGAATGCTTGACCCAAAGACAGTGATACTGTTGTTTGCATCAGGTAAGTTGGTCTGTACTGGCGCAAAAAAGGAAGCAGACGTGTACCGCTCAGTGCATAACTTGCATAATGTTCTGGAAGAAAAAAATCTAATGATTTATGACAGCTAGGGCTTGATAGATACCTGTTTTTGAACCCTGTCTAGAACTGACTCATCGATGATCTTTGACTCATTTAGCGTCTTTGCTATGTTCAAAATATCCAATATGTGGCGCAGCCTTACCTTTTCCTGTCCAAGTGAATCCTGGGCACCCTCTAGGCGATTCACAATCACATATGAATCCGATATGATGGCACCTTCCTTTCTCAGCTCTTTTATTCCGTTTATGATGGAGCCTCCAGTAGTTGCAACGTCGTCCACAACTAGAACTCTCATTCCCTTGGTAACTATGCCCTCAACTAGCTTTCCAGTGCCATAGCTTTTTGCCTGGCTTCGTACATACACTAATGGTTTTACTGTTTCAAAGGCAAGGGCAGATGCGATGACCAGACCGCCAGTTGGCACGGATGCAATTGCGTCAAAATTATCAAGGCCAACTTCTTCCGATATTGTGTTCTGTAGATGCTTTATCATGCGCCTAAACTGGTGTGGGAAGCTTGGGACTAGTCTTAAATCGACATAGTATGAGCTTTTTTTACCGCTTGCAAGTGTAAAGTCTCCAAAACGGATTATGCCTTTTTGATGCAAAAACGTTGCAAACTCTTTTACAAATTCCACACCAAAATTTACTATACTGGATTTATTTTGGTTTGTTTTCTCAAGATAGTCGTGCCTGAAATCTGGTTAAATTACGGTGCAACGGACGTCGTACTTGACATAAAAGCCGAAAATCTCGAGCAAAAAGTAGAGCATGACAGCCAGGTCCTGCAGGATTCCGAAGTATCAGAAAGACTGGATGCACTCGATATTACAAAACCACTCGACCTTGTAGTCCTAAATTATACAGATTCTGTAAAAAAAACACTTGGACTAATCTTTGAAAAATGCATCCAAAAATCCATTCCGAAGCCCAAGATTTTTGCAGACAAACAAATCATGAATCTGGTAAAATCAGTGCTTCCGCCAGACGGCCAGGTATTGGCTTTTGGGGGAATTGAGGGCGCAAACCCTGATCTTGTGTTTGTCGGGGAAATGGAATTTGATGGCCTTTTTGGATTTGATACAGTTTCCACCAAACTACTAAGAAGATTTGGCAAAGATCAGATGCTTTTGGCATATGAGAAAAGACAGGGAAACCTCCCAGTCTCTGGAAAGGAGACGGAAAACATGCAGACTGTAAAAAGCTTTACAGATTCTTTTGAAATATCTGCAATAGAAATTGTTGCCAGTCCAAAGGGTATTGCGGATATATCGGTTGGGCATCCGTCAAAAACACTTGGCATATCAAAAACACTTGCAACGTTTGCACAAAAAATAGACAAGCATCGCACACTCCTTATCAGCACCGGAAAGGACTCTAGCAACTACACGCTTGGCAAGTCACTAAACTCAATTTGGAACTGTCATTCCGCAATAAGGGATGATGGCCTTGCCCTTTTGCTTTGCGAATGCAAGGGGGGAATCGGCTCAGAGGCAATAAGGCAGTACCTTGAGGGCAGAATGAGCACAGACAGGCTTCAAAAACCAGCAAAATACGTTGACGGGATGGAAGATCTTTTGTATCTGACTG
>JAHEXS010000059.1:3147-6942 GCA_023252015.1 Candidatus Nitrosotenuis sp.
ACTGAAATCCAAAAAAAGATCCAAATAGGACTGGTTTCTGTTTTGCCAGAATTTTACCTAAAGAAGCTTGACTTGATTCCGTTTGACGGCGTAAAGGAGACACTTGATCACGTCTTGAAGGTACAGGGTGGAAGGCAAAAAGTTTCGATCATTCCGGACGGATCTAGAATACTACTTGAGCCAAACTGATGCTGGCAGCGGCGCGCACAATATTGCAATAATTATGACCCCGACATAGAGAAGCTTTCTGTTTTTTGAAAGCGGCGATATGTCATCAAGCGGCCTTGCACTCATGTTTCGAATGCTGAAAATCAAAATGAACATTGCCATCATTTGGTAGTTCAAAAGAAAGAGGACTCCTACACTTCCGTATGTTGCAAATTGGTGTATTTTTTGACCAAAAATAGCACGTGCCATGTGGCCCCCGTCGAGCTGCCATGCAGGAAGCAAATTCAAAAATGTGATCAAAAACCCAAGCCATGCTGCAAACAAAATGGGGGACATTATCACCTCTGTGTTGGGGCCGCCCTTACCGTATGCGTTGAGAGCAATTTTCATCAGGATACTATCGTTTAATTTTTCAAAATGCAAATCAGAAATACTTGCAGCGGTTGCCTCGTCCAGAACAGGTGATGTGTATGCGCCATAAAATGACACTATTATGGCAATCGCAAGACCTGCTATCGGACCTGCAACTGCAATGTCAAACAAAATATCTCGATTGATTGTAAGGCTGCGGGACTGAATCAGTGCTCCAAATGTCGGTATTCCATAAACTGGTATTCCAGGAATGAAATATGGCCAACTTGTCCGCAGTTTGTGAATCTTTGCTGCAATGATGTGGCCTGCTTCATGCACTCCCAAAATTCCGACAAGTGAAAGCGTATACAGGACGGCAAAATCAAAAGGATCTCCTATGCGAATAATGCTGTTTACGCTAAGAGTTCTGTAATATCCGTCAATCATCACAAACGATACCACTACGGCAAAAAGTATTCTTGGCACCCACGATTTTGGAATTAATTTGAGGCCCTGTCGCTGCGGGGGAAGGCGATTTATCTGAATAAGCAGTCTTCCCTGGGATCGGTTGATAAAACAAACCAAATTCATCTTTTCAAGTCTTTGCGCAAGTGAAACAAATTTTTGTTTAAAGTCTAAATCTGAAATTTCAAATTCCATCTTCTCAAGCGTTGTTGTGACCTCTCTGACGTCAAAAATTGAAGAGACAATGCTGACTACCTCTTCCTGTGTGGGCTCACTCATTATCTTAAATCATCTGCATATACATTAATTGTTATCTCCAAATTTCTTCTAGAATTGAAATGTGTCATGTGATGTCAACTGTGGAATGTGACACAAATCTTGTCAATTAAATAAAAAACTCTAGTGTACAAAAATTTAGCCGCTGAGTTTAAATCGACTCGTAAATTTGTGTTAAAGAATGCACACTGTAAAACAAAAAATACTGTTTTTCTCTATCATGTTCTCACTAATCATATCTACTAGTCAAACAGCTTTTGCACAATCGGATCCGCTCGGAGGGATTTACAGTCCAACAAGTGACGCACTCAAGGCGTTTGCTGTAAGTGTGGCAAGCAGTATACCGAAGATAATTGCCGCAACCATTTTACTCGTAATTGGTTTTGCAGCTGGAAAAATCGTTGGCAGAGTTGTTACCAAGGTTACAAAAAACATCTTGCAAAAAACTCGTCAGCAAGATTCACAAATATTGGGAGAAATATCCGATAAATTCGACTCTGTACAGCTGATTTCCGCTACCATTAGGTGGTTTGTCTATCTGTTTTTCATAGTTGCGGCAGTAAACGCAATGCAATTTGATCAGCTGACAACTGCCCTGACAAATCTGTGGCTCTGGGTTCCAAACTTGCTTGCGTTTGTCCTAATAATCGTAATAGGCTCAATTGTTGTCAATTTCGTAACAAGGTGGGTCGAACACCAATTACTGGAGCATCACGTTGGCAGTCCAAAATTCATCACTCCAGTAATCAAGGCAGTCCTGTATGGACTGGTATTTGCAGTGGGCTTTACACAGCTTGGCATAGGCGAATCAATAATTCCTATTCTGGTTTCCGCATTTTCGTGGAGTATTGCAATTGCAATAGGTGCAGCAATCGCAGTTGGCCTGGGATTTGCGCTAAAGGACATAATTCCTGCCTCGATAATCGGTGTATCAAACCAACGCTCCTTGCTAAAAGTTGGTCAAAAGGTAAGAATTGGGGAAATTACTGGCACCATAACTGCGTCTCAATTACTATACCTGATAGTCACAAACGACAAAAACGAGAGCACGGTCATTCCAACCAAAGATCTGATGAGTAAGACCATAGTAATTCTGAACTAGTTACTAGCAAAAAACCTGCATTCTAATTTTGCGTGAATAATTACTGTGTAGCTTTCTACTTTAACATTAAATATTCTGTATTGGGAGTCATAATAATGCAGATAATCAACAGGCAGGTGGGTGATTACGTTGTTCGAAGATGCGAGCCAAGTGATCTCATACCCGTAATGGAAATAAATTTGAAAACTCTTCCTGAGCATTATTCTGACTATTTCTATGAGAGTCTTTTAGCAGAACTGCCAGAGGCATTTTTGATTGCAGAACTCAAAGGAAAACCTGTTGGATACATAATGTGCAAAACAGAGTACGGGTTTTCCAATTTTAAAAAATTAGGATTTGTAAAAAAAGGGCACGTAGTATCAGTTGCCGTACTTGATGAGCACAGAAAGCAGGGAGTGGGGGCTGCAATAATTGAAGAGTCCATCAAGGGAATAAAGGAAAAACGATGCGATGAACTATACCTTGAGGTAAGGTGCAGCAATACTGACGCTGTAAGACTGTACGAAAAGCTTGGATTTGTCATAAGACAGAGACTCAAGACGTACTATCGCGATGGCGAGGATGCGTTTTTGATGGCCATAGAATTTGAATACTAGGTTCAATTAAATTACTCAACTCGAGGTTTTAACTAATGTCGAAGAGAAAATCTGGCGGAATTTTGATTTTTTGCTTGTGTATTGTGACGTTCTTTGTTTATGCGTATTTGCTAATGTTGTCTGAGTGGAGTCCAATTGTATTGCAGCTGTCTGTTCTGATGATTGCCGGCGGAATCTTGGGTGTAATATCCTGGATTGGATACATGATGGCAACAACAAAACCGTCCACTTCCTCAATATCTGCAGACGACAAGTAGCTATTTTGATATCCTGACATCAACTACTGTTTGATAATATCTGGGACCTACTGCCCTAACCATTCTCCCGCCTAGGATCTCTGACCGTACGGGGGCAACTTGCATGTAGTGTTGTTTTGATACTTCGACTGCGTCCTGTCTTTTGTCGGCATGTTGGTGGGAGTAATAGTGAATTATTCCGCCGCTTTTGGTTGCACTAATTGCAGAATCTAAAAACTCGTCTGATCTCTCGGGCAGCAGCATCAGGGTTCTGTCCCCTTTGTCGAGGAGCTGTTCTTTTACCACCTGGGACGCGTCTCCATGAATTGAAATTACTTTGCCTGCCAATTTGTTTAGCTTGATGTTTTCCTCACAAAGTTTTGCAGCATAGGGGTTGAGATCAATGTTGTATACTGTGCATTTTTTCTTTTTAGCTGCAATTACTGAAAACATTCCGACTCCGCCAAACATGTTGATCATGGTTTCCCCGTCCTGGACCATCTGGGCAATTCTGTCCCTTTCGGTTGAGAGCCTTGGCGAAAAAAACGCCTTTTCCACATCTACTTTGAATCTGCAGCCGAATTCCTTGTACTCTGTCTCA
>JAHEXS010000060.1 GCA_023252015.1 Candidatus Nitrosotenuis sp.
CTGTTCTTTATTCCCTCATCTAGTCCCATTAGACTGGCAAGCATTGTTTTTTTGTATTTTTTTGACATTCCAACTATGACTTCGGCAAGCTTGTCATAGTCTAAAGTAGCAGATGGGGTACACATTGCAATAACAGAGCAGACATTTTTGTGCCCTAATACATTTTCCAATACATTGTTGAATCTAATGTAATCAGCATCGCCAACTATGTCAACTGGGTTTCTTGAGCTTCCCCATGGTGGGATTACGGCATTAATCTTTGGCCGAATGTCTTCTATACTTGCCATCTTAATTCCCATTTTGGAACAGGCGTCAGTTGAAATGATTGCAGGTCCTCCTGCGTTTGACACTATGACAAGATCTCCTTTTGATGGAAGCGGTTGTTTTGAAAATGCAGTAGCATAGTCAAACAATTCTTCCATGGCATGTACTCGGATTGCACCTGCCTGGTGTAGTACTGCATCATGGATTTCATCAGAGCCCATCAATGCTCCTGTATGCGACATGGCGCCCTTTGCGCCTTCTGGGCTTCGTCCTGATTTTAATACTAGTACTGGCTTTTTGAGTTTCTTTGTTATTTGCTTGCAAATTTTAAGGAACTCTTGTCCGTCCCCCATGTCTTCCAAATACATTACAATCACTTTGGTTTGCTTGTGCTCGGCAAGAATTTTGAGAACATCGACTTCGCTCATCTCCGCCTTGTTTCCAAGGCTGATTACGGCTGAAAATCCAATGCCCTGTGCGCTCGCATCCTCGACTAATGCGGCACAGATTGCTCCGCTTTGCGATACCAATGCAATTTGGCCTGACTTTGGTGTTACTTTGAGAAAAGTAGAGTTCATCATTGTCTTTGGATCAAGGTTCATCACCCCAAGGCAGTTTGGTCCGATTAGCTTGATTCCGTATTTTTTGACAATGTCTTTTAGCTGCTGTTCTAGCTTGCGTCCTTCCTCATTTACTTCCTTGAATCCTGCAGTGATTACAATTACTCCTTTGATCTTTTTTTTGCCGCACTCTTCTAGCACTGCTGGAACGATATCATTTTTTGTGACAACCACTGCAAGGTCAATTGGCTCTTTTACATCTAGAACAGTTTTGAATGCCTGCTTGTCAAATACTCTATCACGGGTAGGGCTGATTGGGAAAATTTTTCCCTTGTAGCCCTTCATGATGTTTGATGTGATTGCGCGGCCTATGCTTCCTTCCTTATCAGACGCGCCAATTATTGCAATAGATTTTGGTGAAAGAAAAACAGATTCTACCATATCAGATTGGGCGCATTATTTTCCATAATAAAGCTATCACTAAAGCTTTGATCGCTAACTTCCAAGCATTTTTCCGGCCAAATTTTGTGCACGCGGAATCCATACTATTTTCAAATTTGGAATATTCTTCATGAGAGTCCAAGATTCTCGCGCTAGCTCGCGCAATGGTTCACTGTTTATTGCAAACTCGTGGCTCAGCTGAGATACCGTATTTTTTGAATCGGAATAGATTGTTATTTCCTCATTTGATTGAGCAAATTTTTTCAAAGCAGAGATAATTCCAAGGTATTCTGCCTGGTTGTTTGTTATTCCTTGCTTTTTTTCATAGAATGACTCTCCTGTTTCCTTTACAAAATACCCATAGCCCGAGTTTTCCCCGCCAGAGCCGTCAACGTAGATGCTAAGCGCCATCTTTGTACAACCTTGTAAATTTGACACTTAGATTTACAGCTATCAGATAGACCACGGTTGATGTCAGGTGTGCTACGATAGATGCCATGTATGGCTCGTATTGTATTGTCAGAAAATAATACTGCAAAAACCACCTAACAGTGGTGTAGATTACCTCGCCAATTCCAAGGGATGAGATTATCTTTATCAGGTCTTTTTTTAGGCGACCATCATCCATGCTTGATTTGGAAAGATATTTTTTTCTATTATCAAAATAAAACAGACTTCCAAAGGTAGAATAAAACACGATAAAATCTACAATTACTGTATAGCTTGAATTTAGATAATTTTCCTGTCCTGCCAAAAGTTGCGCAGTAATTGCAGATATGGTTATTGCTACCGCAAATGCAAGTAGCAGATTTTTGTTGAGCTTGATGTATTCGCGGTAGCTTTTCTGCACAAAAACTGGAAAACTATCCGCAATAAATCGCTTTAATCCATGGCGATTTTGAGAAATATCAGAATTCCTGCAAGCTCTGCAATGTGCACCCCAAGCAAATATGGAAATATTTCATGTGAGAATAATTCTGCCATTGAAAAATACGCGTAGGCACCAATTGTATTGTGTAAAAACAGCATCACTGAAAACACGATCATACCGAGCGGCATCTGTGCCCTTGTTCTAACATACATTTTTCCAAATATGAACATCAAAATGCCAAGGATTGTCATGTTGATGATTGAGACACCGGATAAAACAGCAGAAGTTGGTTCCATTTAGAAAAGACCTCGCATCATGGCTTATTTACTTTTTTCCAGTTTGCTAGCAATCTCATCAAATGACTCCATATTAGCCTCAAGGAAATTTGATATGAAATAAGTGACATTGTATTTTTCTCCAACTTTGGTTACTATGTTGTTTTTCTCAAGAACCTGTACGTGGTGCTGGATTGCCTTGTAGTCAAGGCCCAATTCCTTTGCAAGTTGATTAGTATTGAGTGGCGTGTTTTTCAGTACGGAGACAAGCCTCAATCGATTCAGGCCGCCCCTTGAACCTGCAAATACGAACCATAAAAGTCGCTTTGCGTATGGGTCATTTGCCATTATGAATCAAGTTTTTGTGTGACTAGAAAAAGATGTTGCGAGTGCAAAAATAATATACCAAATTGACTCAAGCACAGTGTACAAAATCATGATGTTAAACTATGACTATCCACTGTATAGACCTCCATCTGAGGCAGATTCGCTGATATTTCAGGTGACATTGGGATGCTCGTTTAACGAGTGTTCATTTTGTGATATGTACAGATCAAAAGAATATTCGGAACGACCGTGGGACGAGGTAAAAGCGGAAATCGACATAATGTCAAAGACACTCCCGGAGACTCGTAGAATTTTTCTTGCAGATGGCGATGCACTAAATCTAGAGACTGAATATATGAAAAATATTGTAAAATATCTTTATGAAAAATTTCCAAACTTGGAGAGAATTTCATGTTATGCGATGCCGATGAATGTTCTCAAAAAAACTTCAGAGGAACTCAAATCACTAAGAAATGCAGGATTGAACATGTTTTATTTGGGAATTGAAAGTGGTTCCGATGTTATCCTAAAAAAAGTGACAAAGGGGGCTACATCTGCAACCATAATTCGAGCTTGTAAAAAGGCAATGGACTCAGGATACATTCTTTCATGCATGATAATTTTGGGACTGGGTGGTAAGACGCACTCCAAGGAACACATCAGAGGAACTGCGGAGGTGATAAATGCCTCAGCACCGCACTACGTCGGCGCATTAACTCTGTACTTGGAAAACGGGATTAAAGAGGAGTTTAAGACAAAGTTTGGAGAACCATTCATTCCAGTAAACGATGCTGAGTCACTAGATGAGCTTGAAGACTTGATATCTCGGATTGATGTAAAAAATGAGGTAATCTTTAGGGCAAACCACGGCTCCAATGCATATACCATCAAGGGAACATTCCCCCAAGACAAGCAGATGATGCTCGACAAGATATCATGGATGAAGCAGCATCCAGAAATAGTAAGGCCAACAGGTCTTAGAGGGTTCTAGATTCCAAGTATATTTTGCAGTTAAGAATGCGTGAAAAACGAATATGCAAATGATGTTGCAATTATTCCGCCAGCAAGAGAAGGTCCTGCCCAATCAGGTAGAATTTCCACATTACTAATTGTCTCAAATGCCGCAACGGCTGCAACGGCCATTGCAACTCCGCTTAATCCATACGACATTCTTCTAAATCCCTTCGTGCCTACAATTCTTGAAAATGCGGAACGAAGTAATGCACTGTCCAGAGTGTCAAGTGGAATCATTCCAAGTGCAAAGAATCCTGCCAAAATTAGTGCCGCCTGAACTCCTAGTGTTGCAGAAGCTACTGCAGATATTGTAATTGCTGAAATTTGCGTTGCAGTATCAAACCCTAGACCAAATACTAGTCCAGTAACTAGGGAGGATCCAAATGGTCCAAGTACTCCTGTTTTTTTCATAACCTTTCCCGCAAGAATTGCAGAGCCAGTTTTTCCCCATTTTTTCATTGCAAAAAGGTTTACTGTACCAATTGCTCCCAAAGATGCAATACCGATTATTCCGCCCCAAAATGCAATTTTTTCGGCACCGGTAACACTACTAACTATTAGAATTATGAAAAGCATTTCAAATAATACAGAAATCATATGACCAGTGCTAAAGCCGGTTCCAACCCATCTTGATTTTTTTGTTGCATTATGTAACCTAACAAGATTATCTATGGCTGTGACGTGATCTACATCAAAAGCGTGACGAATACCAAGTAGAATCATAGCAGGAATTGATATTGCAATAAATGTCCATATGTCCACCATTAGAAAATTCTCTCCAACATTATGAAAAATCATCCTAAAACATGAATTTAAATTTTATAAAATACAAACTTGTAATAATTTTCATTGATTTTGGTTGATACACTATAGATTGTCAATTATTGGTTTTAGATGATCAGGAAGATCAGGCAGTTCAGTATGGCTGATGTTGTTTTCCAAGATTTCAGGTCCGATTCTTCGTACATGTTGTGTCCCAATCAGTGTGTCAATACCGCGTTGTGCGTCTTTTTCTGACAGAACAGTCTTTAATTTTTCAATCAGTATTGCCTCATTTTCATATTTTTGGATTGCGTATTGGATCAAAATCATCTTGTCATTAAATGATAAATCTATCATTTCTTTTGATCGTTTTTGACTGTAAAAAAGATTCTGTGCATTCGGAAACAAGTACAATTCACGCCTAACCGAATGCACAGAATAGTAGATATTACTTGGAAAGGAAGTAGATCAATTGAGTGCAAAAAGCGCAGCAGAGTCCAAGGTCGAAGTAATTGCTCGCATGTTTCCATCAGACGCAAATCCTGCAGGAAACGTATTCGGTGGCGAGATTCTAAAACAGATTGACGTTGTTGCTGGAATTGTCGCCCAAAGACACTGTGGCGCAAACGCAGTGACAGCGAGTATAGATAGAGTCGATTTTCTCAAACCGGTTTTTGTTGGGGACTTGCTAATTCTTAATGCAAGACTAAATTGTATCAAGAATTCATCTATGGAAATTGAAGTTAAAGTCGAATCTGAGAATTTAAGAAACAGTGCAAGAACCTTGACTGGGACTGCCTTTGTGACATCAGTTGCACTTGATGATAGCGGTAAACCAACAGCTGTTCCAAAACTAATACTCCAAACCGAAGAGGACAAGAAAAAATTTGCAGAAGGACTGGCCAGAATGGAGCAGAGATCCAAAGAAAGGCGTAAAGAAAAGGCGCGTTAACTTTATGCGCACACATATCACAAATAACAAAACATGATCTGAAAATCACATGACATGTTTTGGAAATTAGTTTAATACTTTAAAATATAATACAAGATGTGAAAAATATCAAAATCAGAAGAGCAAACAAAAAAGACATTAATGAGATTCTAAATCTTTTATATCAATTACAAAGACCAAAGCCAAAAACAAGTTTAGAAAACGCCGCATTTAGAAAACAAATTTACCAATATCTTGACAATAAAGACAAGAAAATCATCGTAGCTGAGCAAGATTCAAAGATTATCGGCATTGTAAGCATGATGTTTCTTCCAAGACTAAATCGCACCAAATTGGAATTATACATTCCAGAGATTGTTGTATCAGGAAATCACAGAGGATTAGGAATAGGAAAATCCCTCATGGAATCATGTATTAAAATTGCTAAAAAGGAAAAATGTTTCAGAATCAGGCTAGAATCTGGAAATCAAAGAAAGACTGCTCATCGATTCTACAAAAAGATTGGTTTTGAACAATCTGCTTTGAGTTATACCAGGGCAATTTAGTCGGAAATGGTTTAGTTTCTTGCCGCTTCTTGGATTTTCATAGTATCGGCATATTGCCTAAATTTGACTATTTTTCCATTTTTGATTGTATACACATGAGCAAATGGTGATTCAAATTTTTTCTTTGATTTTTTTGCCAGTACTTGGTATTTTCCAAGAACAATAATCTTGTCTCCAGCATCCAAGAACTCTTCAGTCATTGCATGAAATTCGGCAAAGCTTGAAAAAAGATTTGGAAAATATTCTTCAAAGATTGCCTTTTTACCAACATGAGTTCTGCCATGAGGCATGCTTTCCATTACAACCCACTCTATGTCATCATCGCATAATTGAAGATAGGTTTGCTTATCTTGGGCCTTAAAAGAACTGTAGAATTTTTTTACCAAGTCAACATTTGTAGTCATTTCTCTTAATTTAACATACGATAAAAGATCATAATTGCTTTTCTGTGTGGAAAAAGTCGTATTATTAATAAAAAGATGCTTTGTTACAAAATTATTATTTTGCTAGCTTGCACTGAAATTTGACAATCTCTAAATTCTTTCCATTGATTTCTCTTATGATTTTTGGGTGAAAGTTTGGCTGATCTTTTGATTGTACTTTAAAGCTGGTTGTGATATGTGCGTCAACGACTGTGAATATTATCATAGCCAACATTATTGCAAGTATCACGTATGCTTTCATGCAGATACCAAGTAATTTTATCATTAAAGCTGGAATTATTTTCAAAATTACGCTTCCAATGAGGAAATTTCAGAATAGAATGATACCAAACTGGTAGAATGACCAGTTACGAAAATGGAAGGTTTTCATGCGGTAAATTCAGATTCATTATCTTAAACAAGGGTGTAATGGGCCCACAGGAGCCCCGAAATACGTGATTTCGGGAAACCTTGACAAGAACAGGCAGAG
>JAHEXS010000007.1 GCA_023252015.1 Candidatus Nitrosotenuis sp.
ATCTTCCATGGCCAAAGTATTGACGATATTGTAAAGACCACGCCTGGATTAAGCTATGACAAGCCTGCCAAAGTCATGCAGTATTTGCTAAAGGCCAGGCACATGAGTCCAATTTATGGCAGTCAAACCCCAATTGCGCCGGAATTGGAGGATCTCATGGTAATTGATGAGGTTCCGGACATCTTCCATGGCGGGCACGTTCATGTTGTAGATTTGGACTTGTACCGGGGGGTTCTGATTCTAAATTCTGGAGCGTGGCAGGCCCAGACACCGTTTCAGACAAGTGTCGGAATTACACCGACTCCAGGAATGGCAGTCTTGGTTAATCTTAAAACCTTCAAGGTTTACACGAAAGACTTTACATCAAAAAATTAGATAATATCTTCTAATGTAACTTCGTTTTTGAAAGTATCCTTTACTGTTTCAGGTGAAATGGTAAGTGTGAATTTTTTTGTTCTTCCGTGGATTCCTTGGTGGACAATTTTGCCAGAGATTATTCCGGACATTTCTATTTCACCAAGCATTTGGGTAACCCTTCTTTGTGTAAGTTCCTTTTGCCGTATTGCCTTGCAGAGATTTTTGTAGGCTAAAAAGATCTCACCGGTTGACAGGCCGGATGCCTTCATTACTGCTATAATCAGTAGTTTTTCATGAAGTGGGTATGATTTAAGGGCAGTTACTTCCTTGTCTTCTTCCATTTTTTGGGACGCTATTCTCATATGTTCTTCTTTTACGGTTTCTGATTGCTGCCTTTCAGCAACCTCGCCTGCCACCCTCAACAAGTCTATTGCCCTCCTTGCATCACCATGCTCGCGCCCAGCCATTGCTGCACATAGGTTTAGTGCTGATGCCTCAACTACATCATCCAAAAAGGCCTCCTTAATTCTATCCAACAAGATTTCTTTTAGCTGGTTAACATCATAGTTGGTAAAGACTATCTCTTCTTCACCTAATGAACTGATTACACGCCCATCAAGCCTGTCTTTGAAGGTAAGATCGTTTGATATTCCAACTAGCGTCATACTGCCCCCCTTTAGCCTCTCGTTTGCCCTTGTCAGTTGGTAAAGAATGTCCTTTCCTGTTTTGGATACTAGGTGCGCTAGATAGTCTATTTCATCTATGACAAGTATGATGTTGTATTGGTTTTCTTCTATTGATTTTAAAAGGCGTTTGAAGACCTCGCTTGTCGCAAGGCCAGTTGGTGGTAGGTCTTCCTTTTCTAAACCAAGTTGCCTGCCAATACTAACAAGTAACCCGTAAAGGGTTGTTTCCTCTTTAGAGTTTGTATAGATTAGTTTTATTGGAAAGTTTGACTTTTCTACACGTTGTTGAATTTTGGTTAGTATTTTTTTTACAACAAGTGTTTTTCCAGTACCCGGTTTACCATAAATTAGAAGGTTTGAAGGCCTTGATTGTTTCAATATTGGAAGTAGGGATTGGGTAAGTTTTTCCTGTTCGTCCTTTCTGTGTAAAATCACGTCTGGAAGATAGGTAAAATGTAAAACATTCCTGTTTTTTATGATAGATTTGCCGCTTTCTGCAGCATCCAAAAGTCTGTCTACAGGATCATCGTTCATTGAATCTCACACACCTATCTTTCCAGTCCCTAACCATTTCATCTAACATTGATTTAGTTATGTTTAGAAGACAATTAGTAGTTGTAGTTTAGTTTGTAATTAATTAATTTTAATTTATTTTTCAAAAAAAAATAGAAAGAAGGAAGAGTGGAAATATCGGTGTGTGGGTAATTAACAATTAGTTAAGGAATTGTTAAGAAAACTATCGGAAAAGCCAATTTTGACCCCATTATTTCGAGTCCAGGCGTGAAGATTGGCATTAACATTGTTAACGAGTCAAAATAGACCCCTTTATTTCCACTCCAGGCATGATTTACAAACTATTTAGAATAATTAGGTGAAGCTAATTTGTTAATATGTAAAGGTTGGCTAGGCATGAGTCACACAGTCAACGTTAACAACTCCAATTGTTAACAATTCTAAGAGGATCTGTTCAATTGTTAACTAGTTAACACGATCGATCACATGGCCAAAAAGCGCATACGCATTGATCTAGAAGACTCGGACGGTGCAAAATACAACTTCAACATAGAAGGAAATATCACTAGAGATAAGGTATTGAAGATATTTGAAATGATGAATCTACTAAATATTGAAGACCAAGAAGAGGTACCACAACTAGATTCAGTTGGCGCAAAAATATGGCATATTGTGGACAAGTACTTCCCAATGGGCAAGTTTACCTCAACCGAGTTACTGGAAAAATTTGAGGATGAATATAATGAACCAATAAAACTTAGCATAATTTCGACATATTTGGCTAGGTTTAACACCAAAGGTAGGATAGACCGCTTGCGAAACGGCAGAGAATGGGTTTACCAAATAACCAAAATAGCACAAAAACGGCCTGATTAGGAAATTACGGCTCTTTTTAGAACCATAGAATCGCCTTGGAGGATGACTTTAACATAATCTCCTTTTTGCATTCCTAGGTATTTCCTAAACTGTTTTGGTATGGATATGGTTCCTGTAGCCGTGATCTTGACCAACTCTTCATTTTCTGACATATATCATAATTTTATAATCTATTATATTTAAAAATTATTAGAAAATAATTTTATAATAAAAAATGGCCTAACAGAACAAAAAACTCTAAAAATTAAAGCTAATTGATTATCTAATCTGGGCCGTAATGGTCTGTTCTGGTGATCCCAACTTACCCTTTCCCTTTTCAGTTATCTTGTAAGTAAATGGTTTCATCTTGGTATTTCTTTCCACCAAACCTTCCTCAAAAAGCCTCTTCATCAACCTTGAAGTATGTTCTCTACTCCTTCCTATTGTGATTTGGATGTCACGTGACGTCATTTCCTTGAGTGTGATTAATCCTAACACATGTTCTGCAACACCATTGAAATCCATGTTGGGCATTCTGGGCTTCTGAACCTGCCTTTCAGACTCTTTTTTGACCATGACCTGCTCTTTTTTCTCTGTAATTGGTTCTATTTTCTCCAAAACTGTCTCACTTGGCAGGCTCTCTTCCAAATCTAGCGCATCCATGCGTATTTTCATGTCAATTAACTGTCTTTCATAGTACTCCATGCGTGATATGTGAGAAGGATCTGGGCCTTTTTGGTTCGTAAATGACTTGATTTTATTGTAAATGAGCATGCCAAATATGCCCACAAAGAACGCAATTATCACACCTGCAATGATTTGGGGATCTGGAACCTCTACTAACATCACTTAAAATGACAAGTTGTTGTGATTTATTGTGATTGGCCAACATAATTTCACACTTTACATCAACACTAACGTCATTTACTGTCACATCACAAAAGTCCGAGCCAGCACAAACTATGTGACACATCACATTCCACATGCCTGACGAACCAACTTGTCTATGATGTCTGTCACTTGCTCCTCCCTTTCAGGAAAAACATCACTATCTTTTATCACAGAAACCTGTTCTGCGAGCCTGGATATCACATCAATGTCATCTGGAAGCAAAACCCCCAAACCTCGAAGCAAAATTATTGAATAATAGAGGCCCATTAACTTGTCCCTTGACTGTCCTACTTGCCTGAAATAAGCGCCCTTTGAGATGCTAAAGTCGAACTCGGATAGGTTCTTCCGATTTAAAATAATTTTAATTTGTTTCTCTGTAAACAGTGATTTTTTGATAATTTGACGGATAATAGTATTAAAATTAGAATCCTCAATCTCTGCCATAGCTATACAGATCTGTATACCGGCATATCAATTAAACTTTAAAGCGTTCATTTTGAACCACAGGTATGGGAAAAATTGAAGAATACCTTCATGTGTCACGAAGGAAAAAATCAGCATTAATCTTTGTGTTAATCGATTCTGAAGTATCAAAGATCAAAGAATCTGCAAAACTGGCAAAGAGTGTAGAAAAAATCGGTGCCTCAGCCATACTTGTTGGGGGCTCCTCGGCTACTGATCAAATAGAGATGGCTCAAGTTGTAAAATCTCTAAAAAAATCAATAAAAATTCCAATAATTCTATTTCCGGGGAATGTAACAGGTGTAGTTCCACAGGCTGACGCCATTTTGTTCAGCTCGCTTTTGAATTCGGAAAATCCGTACTACATAACACAAGCTCAAGCTCTTGGCGCGCCAAGCGTCCTAAAGTTTGGACTTGAACCACTTCCTACCGCCTATATCATAATTGGCGAGGGAACAACTGCCTGGTTTGTGGGCGCGGCACGGGCGATCCCATTTGACAAGGCAAACATTGCTGCTGCATATTCACTTGCAGCCCAGTTTTTGGGCATGAGGTTTGTTTACCTTGAGGCAGGCTCTGGCGCAAAGCAAAGCGTTAGACCAGAAATGGTAAGGGCAGTTCGAAAGGTCTTCAAGGGCTTTCTAATTGTAGGGGGGGGCATAAGGGATGTTAATACCGCAAAGGAAATAGTTGCAGCGGGAGCGGATGCGTTGGTGATTGGTACATTGCTTGAAAAAGAAAGCAACAGTCTCAAAAAACTAGCCGAAATAGCAAATAGTATCAAGAGTATTAAGAAATAACATGTCTGAAGACACGGCAATATCCCGAATCAAGGGAGTTCCAATGCCTGACTATTATCTGGAATACTATGGGCATCTCTCAGAGATAGCATACAAGACATTCGAAAAGGCAGCCGAGGCAAAATCAACACATGTAGACTCATCAGGAATAGTGGAACCAAAAATTGCCTTTGATCTTGCAGATCGTGTTGCAAAAATGCACGATATTGATATCGCTGAACCTCTTCGTGAATTATTAAAAGTAAAGGGAAAAGAGCTCGCAGCCCTGGAACTATCAAAAAGCATAGCCCTAGGCAACTACTTGCCTGAGGAATCATCGCTGGAAGAAAGACTCGACCTTGCAGTGAGAGTTGGCCTTGCAATAGTTACAGAAGGAGTCACAATTGCTCCCCTTCAAGGAATAAGCGAGGTAACGATCAAAAACAACAAGGACGGTTCTGAATATCTCTCAGTTTCGATCGCAGGGCCGATGAGATCCGCAGGCGGAACAGAATCTGCAGTAACAATGCTGATTGCAGACCATGTTCGAAAGGCAGTTGGGCTTGCAAAATATGTAGCAAATACATTTGATGATGAAACGGGTCGGTTCGTGGAGGAGCTTAGAATCTATGAAAGAGATGTCGGGAGTTTTCAATTTCACGTCCTTGACGAGGATATTATCACAGTAATTTCGAACCTGCCTGTTGAACTTGATGGTGTGGATACGGACCCAAACGAGGTAGTTAACCACAAAAACATGGTTCGAATCAAGACTGACCGAGTCAGGGGCGGCGCCTTACGTGTTTTAAACGACGGATTGATTGGAAGATCAAAGAAACTACTCAAAAGAATAGAACTGTACGGCCTTGATGGTTGGGAGTGGCTAAATGAACTAAAGGGCGCAGTTCAGACAGGCGATGATGAGGGCGCATCCGCAAAAAGGCTCAAGGAGGTCATTGCAGGAAGATCCGTTCTATCTCTCCCAAACAAGCTTGGTGGGTTTAGACTGCGCTATGGCAGATCTTGTAATACCGGCTTTGCCTCAGTTGGCGTGCATCCAGTCATGGCAGAAATATTACACCATACAATAGCGGTTGGTACACAGATAAAGCTGGACGTCCCAAGCAAGGGCGCAACAGTTGCCTTTGTTGATACCATTGAAACCCCAATTGTTAGGCTCAAAAACGGAAACGTGGTAAAAATCCAAAACGTAGAACATGGAATCAAAATTAGAAATGACATAGACAAAATAATTCATCTCGGAGACATTCTGATCTCATATGGGGATTTTCTTGAAAATAACTCGCAACTATTTCCAAGCGGTTACGTGGAGGAATATTGGGTAGAAGAACTACGCGAAAAACTTCACAAATACGAGCCTGACTCTGGGATGGAAAAACTAGAAAAAATACCGTCGTTTGATGAGGCATTGGAAATCTCGTTAAATTTCAAAATTCCACTTCACCCAAAATACCTCTATTATTGGGAGCAAATCTCGATTGATGAACTTAAGGAAATTCTACAACCAGTAAATATTGCAGATGATACCATTACATATTCAAAAAAATGTAAAATAATCCTAGAAAAACTTGGAGTCCCGCATGAGGTCTCGGAAGATAAACTGATTCTTGGAGAAATGGAGGCGCGAATATTCTTCGAGTTATTGTTTGCAAATCCAATCAAATTTGAAAACCTAAACAACGTGCCGGAAATAATCTCAGAATCCTCTGGAATCACGATCCGGCCCAAGTTTTCAATCTCAATTGGAGTAAGAATTGGAAGGCCTGAAAAGGCAGCAGCACGACAAATGAAACCGCCGGTTCATACGTTATTTCCAGTGGGCGAAAAAGGCGGTATGACACGTGATCTGCTCAAGGCAAGTGCTGCATCTTCTGACTTTTATTGTAACATTTACCACCGCGTGTGCAACAACTGCAATGAACCATCAATTAGCATAAACTGCCAAAAATGTGGAAACAGAACCTCAACTGACTACATTTGCCCAATTTGTAGATTAAACCTTGATTCTCCATACTGCCAGAAATGCAAAAAAAAGGCGCCGACTCATTCATTCAAGTCATTTCCACTAAAACAAAAGATACTCCTTGCACAAGAAAAAATAGGCATACGCGTACAAGAGCCATTCAAAGGTGTAATGGAACTAATCAATCAGGACAGAATAGCAGAACCTCTTGAAAAAGGCCTCATCAGGCAAAGCCTGGATCTAACTGTATTCAAGGATGGGACAGTGCGCTTTGATGCGACAAATTCGCCTCTGACCCACTTCAAACCGTCATGGATTGGAACATCAATTGAAAAACTCAAGGAATTGGGCTATACACACGATGCGGATGGAAATCCACTAACAAACTCTGATCAAATGATCGAAATCAGAATGCAGGACGTAATAATTCCATTTGAAAGTGGAAGATATCTCGTGCAGACTTGCAAGTACATTGACATAGAACTTGAAAAATTCTATGGAAAATCTGCATTCTACAATGTAAAGAACATAGATGATCTTGTTGGGCATTTGATTATTGGTTTAGCACCGCACACATCAGTTGGTATAGTTGGAAGAATAATTGGTTATACTGAAACACATGTTTGCTATGGCACGCCAAACTGGCATTCTGCAAAACGTCGTGATGCCGATGGGGATGCGGACTCGATAATGCTACTAATGGATGCACTACTCAACTTTTCAAGACAATTTCTGTCAGACAAAATTGGCGGTCTTATGGATGCACCGCTTTTAGTGCAGCCAATAGTTTTACCTCATGAATCGCAACCACAAGCACACAACTTTGAGGTGACAAAAAAACTACCACTGGAATTTTTTGAATCCACATTCAAAGGCAAAAAGGCATCAGAGATATCCAGCGTTGAAATAATAAAATCTCGCCTTGAAACAGAGGAACAGTTCTATGGGTATAATTACACGCATTCCACATCGACTCTGACCACCTCGAGATCAAGGAGTGCCTATTCCACACTTGGCTCGATGCTTGACAAATTTGACATGCAGATTAGAAATGCTGAACTCATAAACGCAGTTGACGTAAACGAGATTGTCACAAACGTCATCACAACGCACCTTGTACCGGATATAATTGGGAACCTAAGGGCATATGGAAGACAAAAATTCAGATGTACCGCATGTGGAAGAAAATATAGACGAACTCCATTACTCCAGCACTGTGTTTGTGGGAACAAGCTAATCCAGACAATAACAAGGCCGTCCATTGAAAAATATCTCAAGCTTGCAAAGAGACTTGTCGAAAAGTATGAGGTCGGGCCATATCTGAGAGGAAGAATCTACACATTATCTGACGAAATAGATCTGGTATTTGGTAAAAGAAAGGGCGATCAGTTACTTCTTACCGATTACGAATAATTCTATCTGAGTTTTACGTATTCGTAGGCACCAAGCTTGTTGTCAAAGCAATAATGCACCTTTTGGTAATCTTTTCTGAATTTTTTGACAGTTGATATCATTTTCTTTGGATCCTTTTTATCAATTACAATTTTTTTGATAAAGGACGCAATCTCTTTCATTTCTGATCCCTTCATACCGAGCCTTGTTATTTCTGCCACCCCAAGTCTGATTCCACCTGGATGGAAATAGTTTCTTCCTGCCTTGATGTCGCCCGGGATTAGCTGTCTGTTTACGATTATGTTTGCCTTTTCCAAGTCTGCCTCTACCTTTCCACCATCACTATAATCAAGAACGTTGACTGCGATTTGGTGCGATTTTGTGAATCCTCGTTTTTCTCCCAAAACCTTGAAACCGTTCTCACTCAAAGCCTCTGCCAAGATTTTTGCATTCTTGATTACTTGTTTTGCATAATCCTTGCCAAACTCGAGCGCTTCTGCAAATGTGATTGCCTTTGCTGCCATGTGATGAATGTGATGACTGCTTGTAAGGCCTGGAAACGTTGCCTTTTTTATTGCCTCGCCGTATTTTGCAGTTGCCAAGACGAGGCCTCCCTGTGGACCAAACAAGGTCTTGTGCGTACTCATCGTCATGCTGTCTGCTCCCTCCCTTAGAGGATCCTGGAATTGGCCTCCAGCAATCAGGCCTGCAACATGTGCCGCATCATAGTTGATGTGAATATTGTGACTTTTCAAAAAGTCTGCAAGCTCCTTTACTGGATGCGGAAACAAAAACAATGAGCCGCCAAACATTGCCATCTTGGGCAGCCTTCCTGCCTTTTTGAGCTCTTCAACTTTATCTTTGGTTTTATCCACATCAATTGTCATCTCTTCAGCATCGAATGGATAGAATTCTACATCAAGGCCATGCACTAGTCCTGCAGTTCCAGAATGCTCTTTTTTACCATGAGAAATGTGACCGCCTGCAGGAATGGATGGCGCAATCATGATATCGCCTGGATTAGTAAAAGCAGAATAAATTGCAAGGTTTGCCACGACGCCAGAAATTGGTCTTACGTCAGCAAACTCTGCCTTGAAGAGTTTTTTTGCAAGTGCCATGCACTCAAACTCGACTTCGTCAATGTAGATGCAGCCCGCATAGACACGCTCGCCAGGCCAACCTTCCGCGTATCTGTTTCCAAAGTCTGATAGTAACGCCTCTTTTACGGCCGGACTTGGGATGTTTTCACTCGCTATTAGTGGAATAGAATTCTCAAACCACTTGTTGTGGGTCTGAAGACTGGTTAGAATTTTTTTGTAAGAATCTCGATTTGATGCCTTTGCCATGTTGTAGCGGCTTGTTTTCCCAATTTAAAAACACCGATTTTGTAATTTCAAAAAACAAACAAAGTATAAAAGGGGAAAAACAAAATCCCCATCATCATGAGTATGCAAACCCAAAGAGGAAGTTTACCCGTTGTATTGCTAAAAGAAGGTTCGTCTGAAAACAAAGGCCGCGAAGCCCAAAAAAATAACATCCAGGCAGCCAAAATTATTGCTGAAATAGTTCGTAGCAGCTTAGGTCCAAGAGGAATGGACAAAATGCTGGTTGATTCTTTGGGCGATGTTACCATAACAAATGACGGTGCTACGATTCTAAAGGAAATTGATGTACAGCACCCAGCGGCAAAAATGCTAGTAGAGATTTCAAAGACAACCGACTCCGAGGTAGGGGATGGAACCACATCTGCAGTTGTCTTGGCAGGCGCATTACTGGAAAATGCAGAATCACTCCTAACCCAGAACGTTCATCCAACAGTAATAGTTGATGGCTACAGAAAGGCATCAAGAAAAGCACTGCAGTACCTAAAAGAAATTGCAGAAGAGGTAACCGCAAATGACAAGTTAATTTTAACAAAAATTGCAAGAACCTCAATGCAGACAAAAATCGTAAGAAAGGATTCTGATTATTTAGCTGATCTTGTTGTAAAGGCAGTATTATCCGTAGCAGAAAAAGACAACAACAAATTCGTAATTGACCAAGACGACGTCAAAGTAGAAAAGAAGGCAGGCAGTTCGATGAAGGACTCTACCCTAATTGAGGGCATAGTACTAGACAAAGAAGTTGTTCACAGCGGAATGCCAAAAAAGATCACCGATGCAAAAATTGCCCTAGTCAACTCTGCACTTGAAATTGACAAAACTGAATTTGATGCTAAAATCAACATCTCAAATCCACAACAAATGAAGACATTCCTAGATGAAGAAAATAGAATGATCAAAAACATGGTAGACAAAGTTATCGCATCTGGCGCAAACATCTTGCTGTGCCAAAAGGGAATTGATGATATGGCGCAACACTACTTGGCTCGGGCAGGAATTCTGGCAGTAAGGCGAGTAAAAGAAAGCGACCTAACAAAGCTTGCAAAAGCAACTAGTGCCAGAATCGTTACTAATCTTGATGACTTGTTTGAAAAAGATCTTGGATCTGCACAGCTAGTAGAAGAAAGAAAAATTGAGGAGGATAGATGGGTCTTTGTTGAGGGATGCAAGAATCCAAAAGCGGTAACCCTTCTGTTAAGGGGCGGTTCACAAAGAGTAGTCGACGAAGTTGAAAGATCAGTTCACGACGCAATTATGGTTGTAAAAGACGTAATGGAAAACCCAGCAATTGTAGCAGGCGGCGGTGCTCCAGAAACTTATGCTGCAACAAAGATTAGAGCTTGGGCAAAGTCACTTGAAGGCCGTGAACAACTCGCAGTAGAAAAATTTGCAGACTCGCTTGAAATAATTCCAATGACACTTTCTGAGAATGCAGGAATGGATCCAATTGACACGCTAACTAATTTACGCTCAAAACAACTCAAGGGGGAAAAATGGACAGGTATTGATGTCATGAAAGCAAAAGTCGGCAACATGAAAACAAGTGAAATAATCGAACCACTATCAGTAAAGAACCAAATCGTATCTTCAGCGACTGAGGCTGCCTGTATGCTTCTTAGAATAGATGATGTGATTGCAATCGCTAAATCTGCAGGAGGACCTCCAGGAGGAGAAGGCGGCATGCCAGGTATGGGAGGCATGGGCGGCATGCCAGGTATGGGAGGCATGGGCGGCATGCCTGGAATGGAAGGCATGGAAGGAATGATGTAATTACACAAATTACAAAATTTTTCTCTCAAACATTTATTGCCAACATTCTTTAGAAAAAATCATTGAGCGGTGCAACCAAAGTAATTGCTAGCGTGAAATATGCATATCTGATAGGATTTTTCGCATTACTCTCTGGCATATTTTATCCGTTTATCCAAGGCGGTGCACTTGACTATACAATTCTTGGAGTGGTGATTTTGTTTGTCGGTTTAGCGGGGGGAATCCTAGTGTACAAGGCAGCAACTTCAGAGAAAAGACGCGGAATCTATATCGGAATTGGCTTTGGTCTGATTGCAATATCACTTACTTACATTTTGCAATTTACTGGAAGATCAATATTTTAGACATCAAAGTAAAGATAGAACTCATGTGGATGAGGTCTGATCGAAATTTCGCGATGATCCTTTCTTTCTAGTTCTATTATTTTGTCAATTACATCGTTTGTGAATATTGGATTGAGGAACTTGCGGTCACTTTCTAGTTCGTCTAACGCCTCGCCCAAATTGGCCGGAACTGTCTTTATTCCTCGCTTGGCACGCTCATCTTTTGACATCTTGTAGATGTCTTCTAGAACTGGATCACCCGGCTCTGTCTTTTTCTTTATTCCATCAAGTCCTGCTGACAGTACAGCTGAGAATACCAGGTAGGGATTTGCGGAAGGATCTGGTGCCCTGTACTCGAATCTTTTAAGATATGCATATTTTTCTCCCATAAAGTGTTGTGGAACTCTGATTGCAGCAGACCTGTTGCTTGGACTCCATGCAATGTATACTGGCGCCTCATATCCTGGAACCAATCTATGATAAGAGTTAGTAGTTGGATTTGTAATTGCACACAGTGCTCTTGCATGATTTAGGATTCCGCCGCAAAAGTATCTACCCGTTTGACTGATCTCATCTTTTTCGTCCTTGTCATAAAATACATTTTTCTTGTTTTTCCATAGACTGACGTTTGTGTGCATGCCTGATCCGGCATCCATGGCAATAGGCTTTGGCATCATTGTTGCAACCTTGCCAAATTTCTGAGCAATGTTTCTAACAGCAAACTTGTATGTCTGTGCCCCGTCTGCGGAATTAGTCAAATAATCGTACTTGATATCAATTTCACACTGCCCCGCGGTAGCAACTTCGTGGTGATGATTGTCACACAAAATTCCAAAATACTCATTCAAAACATCTACACATTCGTTTCTAAATGAGGTCAAAGTATCGGAAGGTGTGCTTGGATAGTATCCTTCCTGCAATCCCATTGGATAGCCAGTCCCTTCTTGGCTCCATGGAGCTTCTTTTGATTCTATAGAATACGACTGGCCTTTGTATGGAGTAAGGACATCCCAATGAACTTTGTCAAAAACAAAGAATTCTACCTCAGGCCCCCAATAGCTGAAATCAAAGCCTTGCGTCCTTAGGTGCTCTTCTGCCTTTTGTGCAATTCCCCTTGGATCGCGTTCGAGTCTTCCTCTTCCGCGGCCCCAGTAAACATCACAAAGTAATCTTGCTGTCTTTTTCTCAGTAATCCATGGAATTATTGCAAACGTGTTTGGGTCTGGCTTTAAGACTAGGTCGGAATCGTCCACGCTGGTAAATCCGACAATTGAAGAACCGTCAAGCTTTGGAAGCCCGTCCTGCATTTGTTCGGGAGTAAAAGTATCTGCTGATATTGTGGTGTGGTGGAATCTGCCAAGCAGACTAGAAAACTGTAAATCGATAAATCTAATGTTTTCGTGCTTTATCTTTGCGAAAACCTCGTCGGAGGAATATTTTATCTGAGTTGCTTCACCGTGAGTTACTTTATATGGCAATTTACTCTCTTCAATTTTACACGAAGGAATCTACCATTTAAGGATTCAGGTGCGTAATGTCAGAAGCAAAAAAAATAGATGTAAACTCGTTGTATAGTGTTCTACTTAGAGAGGTGGAGAACGATTCGGTACAGGAACTGGATCCAGAGCTTTACGCTTCAATTTCAGATTATGTTGGAAAGCTAAAAAGTGAGGGTTACGATGGAATCGAAAACAAGATAAAAAATAAGCTTGTCGAGATGATAACTCAAATCACAACACTTCTCTTAAAGACCAGAATTGAAAAGGTAATCGAGCAAAAGGAGCTTGACTTTACAAATCTTCTTGATGCGGAAAAATTCATTCTGGAATCACAGCAAGACATTCGTGAAAGAAGGGAAATGATCCTTTCTGCAACCCTTAACGGAAGAACTAAGGTCTTGGAATCCGTATCAAAAAAACACAAGACAAAACCAATCACAGTTAGATTCCTGCAGGACTTTGACCAGTTTGTCGGTGCCGACTTTACAAAATATGGGCCGTTCAGGACAGAGGACATTGCGACAATTCCAAACGAAAACGCACAGGCACTAATTGCCAAAAACATTTCAATCAAGCTGCACTTGGAAGACTAGATAGAATTATACCGACTTGGCAAAGCAATAATCAAAGATGTCGCACCTTAACGTTGATGTCATAGACTTTCTCTTACTTACCATCTATCCTGTTGCAGGCCTGTTTATCGTAGAAATGGCAAGTAGAACAATCAAGCTCAAAAACTGGATAAAGCTGACAACGCAGGCAATACTTTCTATTGGATTTGCGATTGCTTATCTGACCTTGATTACTGCGCACTGGCTTACAGCACTTGTCTTGTTTGCACTTGCAGCAGCATTATTCTATCAGGCAAGACTTTCAAAACTAAAACCGGGCAGATCAATATACTAGTTTTTCCGCCTGCGGAATATTTTTTTGAAAAATCCACTTTTTTGTTCTCTGACTACTCCCTTTTGCCCAAAGCGTTTTGCTCTAATCTGTGATAGCTTAACACATCTGTGCTCTTCTGGCAGCCTGTGATCAGAACAGAAAGGATCTTTGCAGTAATTGCACTCAAATGGTAACTCTGTTTCATTGCCACAATATGCACAATTGGCCTTCTGCATGGTCACATTTAGTTTTGTTATCTAATAAACCGTAAAGTTTTTGCAAAAACATAAAACAATGATCAAAACCAAACTGAACATAATGATAAAAGATAAGGTTGCCATAGTTACCGGTGCAAGTAGCGGTATTGGATATGTAACTGCCTTGACGCTATCAAAGGCAGGAGCAAAGGTAGCAGTTGGTGCAAGGCGCACCGATAAATTGGAATCACTAAAAGATCAAATTATTAAAAATGGTGGTGAAGTCTTTGTCCAGAAACTGGATGTAACAAAAAAATCAGACTGTGACTCGTTTGTTGACGCAGTGATCAAAAAATGGGGAACAGTGGATATTCTAGTAAACAATGCAGGCTTGATGCCACTGAGTTTTATGAAAAATCTCAAAGTAAGTGAATGGGACCAAATGATTGATGTCAACATAAAGGGAGTACTGTACTGCACGGCTGCTGTAATACCGCACATGCTTGCAAAAAAATCAGGACACATTGTTAACATTTCATCTGTTGCCGGAAGGATTGTCTTTCCCTCAGGAACCGTATACTGTGCAACAAAGCACGCAGTTACTGCCATAAGCGAAGGACTGCGACAAGAATTCAGCCAGCGTTCTGGTATGCGGGTAACATGCATTGAGCCAGGCGTTGTGGCGACTGAGCTCACAAACACCATAACTGATGACAACCTCAAGTCATTTGTAGAGTCTACAAAAAAGATGGAGGCATTACAGGGAGAAGACATTGCAAATGCAATCCTATATGCAGTAGAATCACCAAACCACGTAAACGTAAATGAAATTCTGATCAGACCGGTAACACAAGAACGCTAGGATGACATTACAAATTCTCATCATAGGTGGAGGATTTGGTGGACTTGCGGCAGCAAATGAACTGCGAAAAAGCCTTCCATCCGATGTAAAAATTACACTTATTGACAAAAAAGACTATTTCATGATGGATCTAGTCAAGCTTTGGATCATAAAGGGAACAAGAAAATTCGAGACCTCAAAAAGACCTCTGAATACAATAACAAGGAAAGGAATTGATTTTGTAAATGAGCAAGTGGCAATAATTGATACAAGCCAAAAGAAAGTAAAAACCGCAACAAGAGAATTTTCTTATGACTATCTGATTGTAGCAGCGGGAGTCGAGCTTGCTCCTGAAAAAATTCCAGGCCTTTCTGAAAACGGAATGATCCTGTATGATTTGGAAGATGTGCAAAAGATCAGGCAAAAAATACTTGATATGAAATCAGGCAAGATTGCCTTTGCAATTACTGGAATGCCATACAAGTGCCCGCCTGCTCCCTTTGAAGCGGCATTGATTATCAATTCCATGTTGCAAGAAATTGGCACTCAAAAAAGCATCTCAATTGATTTTTACAGTCTGGGTCCAATCACACTTCCTGCAGCGGGACCCGAAGTGAGTAAACAGCTGCTGGACATCTTGGAATCGGAGAACATCAAATTTTATGGTTCACACAAGACCGTATCGGTTGAGCAAAACACATTGAAATTCGAAAACGGAAGTATTGCAAATTTTGATTTACTGATTGCTATTCCTCCACACAAGGCACCCCAGATAATCTATGATGCGGGATTTGCACAAGAAGGCATGTTCATTTCTGTGAAACGAGACTGCAAGACACAATTTGATAAGGTCTATGCCGTTGGCGATGTCACAAACATGATGGCCACAGAAAAAATTGCGGTTCCAAAGGCTGGAATATTTGCAGAAGGACAAGGTATCGCAGTCGCACAGGATATTGTCTCTCAGATAAGAAAAGAAAAAACAAATTCAGTTTTTGAAGGAAAGGGTGGATGTTTTGTTGAAATGGGAACAACTGCAGGATACGTTTACGTTGACATGTTTGCAGAGCCAAACCCAATAACACGACTTGACAAGCCTGCACCTGAACACATGGAAGAAAAGGAACAATTCGAAAAAGAACGAATAGAAAAATGGTTATGATTCTGATTTCTTTTCTCTTGACATGTGGCCAAGCAATGCCTTGATGTCTGTTTGGATATCGCCTGTGTTTTTTGCCATGTCTAATTTTTCAGGGATGCTGTTTTTGAAGTCCTCTGCCTCCATCTCGATTCTCAGCTTTTCTTTACAGTGAAGATGATCATCATCTGTTGCAGAAATTTTGTGACAAATGGAGCAGAGTTTCATGATTCTAATAGTTGAACCGACGATTTATAATTTCATAATCTGTTCCAAATTTTGGGGGCCGTAGTCCAGCTTGGTTAAGATGCTAGCCTGGGGTGCTAGAGATCGTGAGTTCAAATCTCACCGGTCCCATTATTTTCAAGTTCTACACTTGCAGTTTGGCTCTCCACACAGGCAATACACTTCAAATGTAAACACCTTGGTAGTAGATGACAAACCGTCAGTTACATCGACATAGACTAATAATGTTTTGAGATTTGGAAAATTCTCGCTAATCTCCCATGAAACATTATAACTCCCTTCAGAATTTGTGAATCCTTTGAATTCTTCAAAAACATCCTCTCCGTAATCTTCCACCCGTACAAATACGGTTGCACCGTTTACTGGCCCTTCCGAATCTGTAACGTGAACTAAAATGTTTTGTGTGGTTCCGCGCCTAACTGTTTTTTGTCCGTTCACACTCACATCTAATGCAGATTCCTGAACCGTATCGTCTATACCAAACTTGATTGTATTGTTGTTAATCAGAAAATCCATCGCTGCAAGAAAATCTCCATCTGTAATTTTTTTGTCAAGCCACCATTTTGCAACGTTTGAAATCCAGACTGGAGTTGCCGCATCTGGATATCCTACATAAAAGAATGATTCTGGAAGCTTTTTTCCCTCATAGTATGCTGTTACCGTATAGGTTCCTTTTGGTGAGCTGTGTGTCAGAGGGACTGCGGTGGAATATGATCCGCTTTCTAACACTGGGACAGTATATTCTGATTTTGCACCCTTTGAATCTATTATTGCAAGAAAGATAAATTTTGTCTGTCCGTGCTGACCTGTTTTTCCTGAGATTTTGATAAAAGTTGTTTCACCATAGTTTGGCAGAGGGTAAATATTTTGTTTTGGTGTGATTTTAGCTTTGAGAATTCCAAGATTGCTTAGATCCACCATGGCATCTGAAAAATCATTTGTTCCTTGATTGGAGACCCAAGAATTAATCTTGTTTTTTACAAAACTTGGAATTTCTTCTGCGTATACAATTTGTATAGCGTAAGATGAGCCTGCAACAAACATCATAACAATTATGACTAAAACAAAAATTGCAGTTTGCAACTCTGCCATTAAATTTGTCTTTTATAATAATAAACGGTACTACTCAATTCTACTGTTATCCAATTTTGCCAAACTGGTTTAGGCTTTTCCAAATGTACCACGTTGCAACCGTTCTATATGGTCGCCATTTTTCAGCAATTTGCTCAACTTCGTCTTTTTCGGGAAGTTCAGGCATGGAATAAAGACGCTGTATGCCTTTTTTGAGGCCCAAATCCCCAACTGGCAGAACATCTGGCCTGCCAAGTGAAAATATTAGAAACATTTCTGCAGTCCACCTGCCAATTCCCCTGACTTGTGTCAAATGCGATATTACTTCCTCATCCGATTTGTCCTTTAGGGAACTGATTCTGAGTTCTTTTGATTGGATCTTCTCTGACAAATCCTTGATGTAAGTTACTTTCATTTTGGACAGTCCGGTTGATCGAAGTTTGGAATCAGAAGTGTTGATCACGTCTATCGGTCTTGGATATCTTTGGTATAATTTTTGGAATTTTTTTGAAATTGAGTCAGCAGCTGCGCCAGAAAGTTGCTGCGTTATGATTGCATCGATCAGAGATCTGTATGGGTTTTTCACAAGACTGATTTCATATTTTCCAACTTTGCGAATTATTTTTGCAATCTTTGGATCTCTTTTTACAAATTTTATTGCTTTTTTTGACAACTCAGAGCTTTAGTATCTTTAGTACGTTATCAAAACTTTGCTGTGTTCGATGTTTCTTGTATTCTCGTAATACGTTGATGATTTTTGGCCTTGGTGGGACTTTGTAAATTTTTTGTACTATTTTTGCAAGACCTGATCCAATGAAAATTGCCTGCGTGGCCGATGTAACATTTGATACTCTTCGCTCAAGGCTTGAGCTCTCAAAGTCAATCATTTTAATGGATTTTCCAACAATGACGTGCTTTGTGATGTTACTCAGCTCTCCATGATCAAGTCCAGCCGTATCCAATCTGTAACAATCAGAAAGTACTTTTTTTATCACTGACTTTAGTTTAGACGCACTCCCTTTTCCCTTTAGATCAATCACCCAGTCAAAAATTTTCTTGCCATCAAGATATTCCATTACGATAAAGTTCTTGCTGCTATGAAGCAAAATAGGTCCAACCCCTACCTTGTTTGCTGCTTGGAGTAGTATGGTTTCCTGCTCCATAGTTTTCCTAGGCGAATCAGTCCTTCGAATTTTTAGTGCAACTTGTTTTGTTCCTCTTTTTGCCAAAATAACAATGCCCGCGTATCCCTTTCCGAGCACGTTTATGGTGCCTATTGTCATTGAGCCATCAAACGATACTCCACTTACTCCGAGTTTTTGTAGTTCTGCAACTCTCAAGGCAAGCTGTTTTTTGGTGGCTCTTGGATATCCCAGTATCCCAGAATATGGTTCTTGAACTAGCCTATCGACTGGAAGAAAAGACCGTTTCATCGGTTGAGACAAGTTTTGCTATTGCCTCTTTAATGGATTTGCTTGCTATTCTATTACCCAGTACAAGATTGAATCGTTTGACGTCTTCTTTTAATCCGGCCGATATTCCGGATTTTTCAATATTCTTTCTCAACAAATTCCTTACCAGCAACAATGCGTCTGATTGTGGCCTTTTTTGAAAAGAGCAGATTTTGCCATCATCGTTCACCCACATCATTATGCTCTTCTTCTTGTTAGCCAAGATGAATTTCTCAGAAAAATCTGTACTAAAGAAATCAGGCCCAATCCTAAGATATCTTTCATCTAGTTTGGTTGATTGTAACAAGAATAGTAATGCAGCACTTGAAGTACTCTCCTCAACTAGGGCTGATTTTTTCAATACGACAAAGCCATCTTGCCCTATTTGTGTTGCAATTGAGTTTGTCGCTCGCTTTATCTGACCCCAAATTATGTCTGGACTTCGTGGTCTGTACTTGAATGTCAAAACGAGTGTGTTCTCAGCTATATTTTTTGGCACTTTTTGAATTTTTTTTGGCATGAAAAATCTAATTGAGGGATTTTTCAAAAATGCTCTTGATGCAAACACAAAATTTCCAATGTTATCAGTTGAAATGGCAGCAGCGAGATTTCTTTTACTGTCGATTGGATCCATGATTATTATTGGAGTGTTGAACTCTTTTGTTGCATTTCCAATGATCTGGCCTTGCTTTATGTCTGAGATTGCCTTGAGCACTCCGAGAAAATTTCCAAAATTCAGCACTAATACTTCTGCTACGTATCCACTAAAGCCCTGCTTTGCAATCTCGGCACCGTAAATGTCATTATTTACAAGAAATCTTTTGAGTATTCTGACTTCATTTTTCATGTATTCTGAGAGTGATTTTTTCATGAATTTTGTGTGGAAGGTAGATCTGTCAGCAGAACTCTTCCAATTTCCTTCTTCCACGTCATAACACGGAACTAGATTCACCTTGGTGTCCTTGATTTTTGCCTCAACAAATGGATGTTCTGCATATCTAACGTATGGTTTGAAGTTTTT